>JBAVZT010000339.1:0-3821 GCA_049588955.1 Rhodanobacteraceae bacterium
CTCGCCGGCGGCGCGACGCCGGCGCCCGGCGCATGGTGGCGTGCCGAGCGTGCGCGTTTGCTCGAATGCGCCGGCGAGTCCACGCCGCGCTACGTCTATCATATGCCGACCGTCGCGGCACGCGCCCAGTCCCTGCGCGCGCTCGGCGCGGTCGATCGCTGGCACTACGCGCTCAAGGCCAATCCGCATGCGTCCATACTGCGCGCGCTGCATGATGCGCATTTCGCATACGAATGCGTTTCATGGGCGGAGATCGAAGTGCTGCGCCGCGCACTGCCGCGGCTTGGCGCCGATCGCATCCTGTTCACACCGAACTTCGCGCCACGTGTCGAATACGAGCTGGCCGTCGCCGCGGGTGTTGCGGTCACGCTCGACGCCCTGCATCCGCTCGCGCATTGGGGCGAGGTATTTGCCGATCGCGAGATCTTTCTGCGGGTGGATCTCGGTGCCGGCCGTGGCCACCACGACAAGGTCAAGACCGGTGGCGCACAGTCCAAGTTCGGCATCGCGCTGGAGGATCTGGACGAATTCCGCCGACTCGCACGTCGGCACGGCGCCCGCATCGTCGGGCTGCATGCGCATCTGGGGTCCGGCGTGCTCGATCCGATGCACTGGCGCGATGTCTACGCAGGACTTGCGAGTCTCGCCGAGGATTTCAATCGCGTGCGCATACTCGATATCGGAGGCGGACTTGGCGTCGCTTCGCGGCCGGACGAGGAGGCGCTCGATCTCGCTGCGCTCGATGGTTCCCTGGACGAAGTCAAGCGCGCGTATCCGCAATTCGAGTTGTGGATGGAACCAGGCCGTTTCGTGGTGGCGGATGCCGGTGTGTTGCTCGCGCGCGTCACCCAGGTCAAGCGCAAGGGCGCAACCCGCCATGTCGGCGTCGATGCCGGCATGAACTCGCTGTTGCGTCCGGCGCTGTACGAGGCCTGGCACGAAATCGTCAATCTCTCGCGCCTCGACGAGGCGGCGACGGACCTGGTGCAGGTGGTCGGACCGATCTGCGAATCGGGCGATATCCTCGGCAGCAACCGGCGCCTGCCCGAGTGCCGGGAGGGCGATGTGTTGCTGATCGCGCAGACCGGCGCGTATGGCGCGGTCATGGCGTCGCACTACAACCTGCGCGATCCGGCCGCGGAGTTTGTGCTGCCGTGCGTTGCGCCGACGACGCGCAAAGCCGCTGAGCGGACCCGGCCCGCGGCCACGGGGAAGTCATGATTCGCGATCCGCGTGCCGCACGCGCGTTCCGCTTTGTGCGCCGGTCCTGTGTCGACGGTGTCGCGGAGCTGGTCTATGCGTTCGATGACGGTCCGGAGCTGATCGAGCGCATCCGGTTTCCCGATGCGCCGGCATTGCGCTCCGAGCGGCGCATTGCTTTCGAATCCGCGCTGGATCTTCTGCATCTGATTGCCGGCCTCAGTTATTACAAGGCCGGTGCACCGCCGGAAGTCGTCGTGGAAGGCAACCGCCCGGATGTGGAGACGGCGAATTTCCTCGACGCGTTGTATCTGCACGGCCTCGCTGAATTCGCGTTCCACAACAAACTCGATCTGCGCGGTCGCATCCGGTTTCCGGCCGGCGACGAGACACCACCCCGCCGCGACGCTTTCGGCAGTCCGCGACTCGACAGGCAAACGCTGGTTCCGATCGGCGGCGGCAAGGATTCGCTGGTCAGTATCGAGATGCTCAAGCAGGCCGACGAACCGGCAACGGCGGTCTGGATCGGCAACTCGCCGCTGATCGCCGCGTGTGCCGAGCGCACCGGGTTGCCGTCGCTCAATATCGGACGCGAACTGTCGCCGATCCTGTTCGACTACAACCGGGCCGGCGCTTACAACGGACATGTTCCGGTCACGGCGATCAACTCGGCGATCCTGACGGTTGCGGCCGTGCTGTACGGCTTCGATGCGGTCGCTTTTTCCAATGAACGTTCGGCGTCGAGCGCGACACTCGAATACGACGGGCAGGCGGTCAACCATCAATGGAGCAAGGGCTGGGAGTTCGAGCGGCGGTTTCATGATCTGGTGAAATCCCGGGTCGCGTCCGGGGTCGGGTATTTCTCGTTGCTGAGGCCGTTGTCCGAGCTCGCCGTGGCCGCGCGTTTTGCGCGCACTGCACGCTATGACGATGCTTTCTCGAGCTGCAACCGCAACTTCCGCCTGCTCGGGCCGCGCCCGGCCGATCGCTGGTGCGGGCAATGTCCCAAGTGTCATTTCGTGTTTCTCGCGCTGGCGCCGTTCATGCCCAAGCCGCGTCTGCTCGCGATCTTTGGTCGCAATCTGCTCGACGACTCGGACCTGACCGATCATTTCGACGCGTTGCTCGAATACCGCCGGCACAAGCCGTTCGAGTGCGTCGGCGAAGGTCTCGAATCACGCGCGGCGATGTTCGCGCTGTCCCAACGGCCGGAGTGGCGGGAGGATGCGATCATCGCGCGCTTCGCCGACGTCGTCGCGCCGCAGCTCGATCCCGGTACGCTCGACATGGCACGGCTGCTGGCGCCGGAGGGCCCCGACCTGATTCCCGATCGCCTGCGATCGCGCATTCATGCGTCTCGCTGAGCTCGCCGATCGCCGCGTGGCCGTCTGGGGCCTCGGCCGCGAAGGAGGCGCGGCGCTCGTTGCGTTGCGCAGTCGCCTTCCGGCCTTGCCGGTTACGGTGTTTTGCAGTGCCGAGGAGGCGGCCGGGCACATCGAGAGCGCCACCACATGGATCACGACGGCGCCAGATGCGGCCGCGCTGTCGGCTTTCGATATCGTGATCAAGTCGCCGGGTATCAGTGCGCATCGGCCGGAAATCGTCGACGCCACACGGAGCGGCACCCGTTTCACCTCGGGCACCGCGTTGTGGTTCTCCGAACATCCCGAGGCGCGGGTGATCGCGGTGACCGGCACCAAGGGCAAGAGCACGGTCAGCGCGCTGATCGCGCATCTGTTGCGCGCGCTGGGTCATCGCACGGCGCTGGCCGGCAACATCGGCATGCCGCTGCTCGAACTGCTCGATCCGCCCGTCGCGCCCGCGTGGTGGGTGTTTGAGCTGTCGAGTTTTCAGACGCGCGAGACCGCCACCGTCGAGGTCGGCGTCGTCACCAATGTGTACGAGGACCATCTGGACTGGCACGGATCGCGCGAACGTTACCTGGCCGACAAGCTCGCGCTGGCGGCGCGCGCCGATCGGCTCGTGGTCAACGCGAGGCAGCCCGATGTCATTGCGCGTATCGAGGCCGATGCCGTTGGCAGCGGACACGCGTTGCCGGTCATGCGATGCTTCGGTTCCGATCAGGCCTGGCATCTGCGTCAGGGTGCGGTCTTCCGTAATGACCGGCGTGTGTTCGCGCTGGCGGAATCTCCGTTGCCGGGCGAACACAATGCGATGAATCTGTGCGCCGCACTGACTGCGATCGAGGCCGCCGGCGAGGACGCGCTCGCGGCCGCGCCGCATATCGCGACATTTCAGCCTTTGCCGCATCGCCTGCAAACGCTCGGACTGCGCGACGGGTTGACCTGGATCGACGACAGCATTGCGACGACACCGCAGGCGAGCCTCGAAGCGCTCGCGAGCGTGCCGCAGCGCGAAACGACGACGCTGCTCATTGGCGGCCATGAGCGCGGCCTCGACTGGAATGCATTTGCCGATGCGATCATGCGCGCGCCCCCGCATGCGATCGTGACGATGGGCGCGTGTGGACCACGCATCGCCGCCTTGTTGCAGTCGCGCGGCGCGTTGCCGTTCCGGCTCGAGCAATGCCGCTCGCTTGAAGACACCGTATCGACTGCGCGTGCGCAGGCGCGGCCGGGCGGCAGCGTGCTGCTTTCGCC
>JBAVZT010000340.1:0-3067 GCA_049588955.1 Rhodanobacteraceae bacterium
GGCGTGTGCTATTCTCAGTCCGCAACCAGCTCCGAGAACCCGAGGCAACGCATGACAGACGACCGGCAGAGTCGATCGGGCGACAGCGGAAAGATCCTGTACTGCTCTTTCTGCGGCAAAAGCCAGCACGAGGTGCGCAAGCTCATCGCGGGTCCGTCGGTGTTCATTTGCGACGAGTGCGTCGAGCTTTGCAACGACATCATCCGCGAGGAACTCGAGGAGAAGGCCGCAAGCGCGCGCAGCCATCTGCCCAAGCCGAGGGAAATACTCGATGTGCTGGACCAGTACGTCATTGGTCAGGCGCGCGCGAAGAAGGTGTTGGCGGTTGCGGTCTACAATCATTACAAGCGGCTTGAATCGCGCAACCAGAGCGACGACGTCGAACTGGCCAAGTCGAACATCCTGCTGGTCGGCCCGACCGGTTCGGGCAAGACGCTGCTGGCCGAAACGCTCGCGCGTCTGCTCAATGTCCCGTTCACGATCGCCGATGCGACGACGCTCACCGAAGCCGGTTACGTCGGCGAGGACGTCGAGAACATCATCCAGAAGCTGTTGCAGAAATGCGACTATGACGTGGACAAGGCGCAGACCGGAATCGTCTATATCGACGAGATCGACAAGATCTCGCGCAAGAGCGAAAACCCGTCGATTACGCGCGACGTATCCGGTGAGGGTGTGCAGCAGGCTTTGCTCAAGCTCATTGAGGGCACGATTGCGTCGGTTCCGCCACAGGGCGGTCGCAAGCATCCGCAACAGGAATTTCTGCAGGTCGACACCCGCAACATCCTGTTCATCGTCGGAGGCGCGTTTGCCGGTCTCGACAAGATCATTGCGCAGCGCTCGGATGCCACCGGCATCGGTTTTGCTGCCGAAATTCGCAGCAAGGATCGGCATGCCGACATCGGCATGCTGCTGGCAGATGTGCAGCCCGAGGATCTGATCAAGTACGGATTGATTCCGGAGTTCGTCGGCCGCCTGCCGGTCGTCGCGACGCTGCAGGAGCTCGACGAGGCTGCGCTGGTGAAGATCCTGACGGAACCGAAGAATGCGATCACCAAGCAGTTCAAGCGGCTGTTCGACATGGAGAGTGCCGAGCTGGAGTTCCGCCCGGAGGCGTTGAGCGCACTGGCGCACAAGGCGCTCCAGCGCAGGACCGGCGCGCGTGGCCTGCGCACCATCATCGAACAGGTCCTGCTCGATATCATGTTCGAACTGCCGTCGCTGGAACATGTGAGCAAGGTCGTCGTCGACGAAGCCGTCATCAACGGTCAGGCCGAACCGTTTCTGATTTACCGGGGCAACATGCAGACCCGCGCCGCGGCCGAGTAACGCCTCCGCAACGCGGGCTGGCCGCGCCCTTGCATTCGCGTCTGCGAATCCTCACTTGACCTGATGGCGGCGTGCGTTACGCTGGCCGCGTCCTGTGCGGCGCATTGCTTTCCCAAGGTGCGAGATGGAAAAGACCGATAAACCAGAGACGATCAGCGGCTCCGGGATGCTCGAGTTGCCGGTGCTGCCGCTGCGCGACGTGGTGGTATTTCCCCATATGGTTCAACCGTTGTTCGTCGGGCGCGAGAAGTCGGTGCGCGCGCTCGATGTCGCGACAGCGGGCAACAAGCAGATTCTCCTGGTAGCGCAACGCAGCCCGGACGAGGACGACCCGAAGGCCGACGATCTGTATTCGATCGGCACGATCGCCAACGTGCTGCAGTTGCTGAAACTGCCGGACGGCACAATCAAGGTTCTGGTGGAAGGCATTGCGCGGGCCGAGGTCGTCGCGTTCGGCGAGCGCAACGGCATGATGGTCGGTCATGCGCGTCCGCTCGAAATCCTGTTTACGCGCAACCAGCGCGAGATCGAGGTCATCGCGCGTTCGCTGCTTTCACTGTTCGAGCAGCTGGTCAAGCTGTCGCGCAAGATTCCGTCGGAATTGCTGGCGACGCTTGCCGGCATAGATGATCCGTCGCGCCTGGCCGATACCGTCGCTGCGCATCTCGCAATCAAGATTGCGGAGAAGCAACGCGCCCTGGAAACAGCCGATGTCGCCGATCGCCTCGAGTTGCTGGTTGGCATGGTCGACGGCGAAATCGATGTGCAGCAGATCGAGAAGCGCATCCGCGGCCGGGTCAAGACGCAGATGGAGAAGAGCCAGCGCGAGTACTATCTCAACGAGCAGATGAAGGCGATCCAGAAGGAACTTGGAGATCTCGACGAGGCTCCCAACGAATTCGAGGATCTGTCCGGCAAGATCGCCGCGGCGGGCATGCCCAAGGACATCGAGAAGAAGGCTCGTGCCGAACTCAACAAGCTGAAGCAGATGTCGCCGATGTCGGCCGAAGCGACGGTCGTGCGCAACTATGTGGACTGGATGGTCGGCGTTCCATGGAAGAAGCGCACCAAGGTGCGTCGTGATCTGCGCGTCGCCAAGGAGGTTCTCGACGCCGACCATTTCGGTCTCGAAAAGGTCAAGGAGCGCATGCTCGAGTATCTCGCAGTACAGCAGCGCGTGCGCAACATGAAAGGTCCGATCCTTTGTCTGGTCGGTCCTCCCGGTGTTGGCAAGACCTCGCTCGGACGCTCGATCGCGCGTGCGACCAATCGGAAATTTGTGCGCATGTCGTTGGGTGGCGTGCGCGACGAGGCCGAAATCCGCGGCCATCGGCGCACCTATATCGGCTCGATGCCCGGCAAGATCATCCAGTCGATGCGCAAGGCCAAGACTTCGAACCCGCTGTTCCTGCTGGACGAGGTCGACAAGATGGGCGCCGATTTCCGCGGCGACCCGTCCTCGGCGCTGCTCGAAGTGCTCGACCCCGAGCAGAACCACATGTTCGTCGACCACTACCTCGACGTCGAATACGACCTGAGCAAGGTGTTCTTCATCGCCACCGCCAACGTCATGCACACCATGCCGCCGGCGCTGATCGACCGGCTGGAGATCATCCGCCTCAGCGGTTATACCGAGCTGGAAAAGGTGGAGATTGCCCGCCGTCACCTGGAGCGCAAGCAACTCGAGGCGCACGGCCTCAAGGAAACCAACCTGGAGTTCACCGAGGCGGGCGTGCGC
>JBAVZT010000341.1:0-5727 GCA_049588955.1 Rhodanobacteraceae bacterium
ACCCGGGACGTTGCGGGTCATGAATCCGGTCAGCCGCCTTGCCCGCTGGGGCGGAAATGGACTCGCGCGCTTCCTGACCCATCCGGTCAGGCGTTACCAAACCTTTGCGGTCAGCGACGAGAACACGCTGCGTGCCGTGCTGCGTCCTGCCGATGTCCTTTTGGTCGAGGGCGACGCGCGCGTCAGTGTGGCGATCAAGTATCTGACCCAGTCGACCTGGTCGCACGCCTGTTTGTACGTGGGCGATGCGCTGGCCGGGCATCTGCGCTGGCATGGCGAGCTGGTCGAGGCGGAACTGGCCGACGGCGTGATCGCTTCGCCACTCTCGAAGTATCGCTACTACAACACGCGCATCTGCCGGCCGGTCGGCCTGACCGACGCTGACAGGGCACGCGTGATCGCGCACGTGATCGACGCCCTCGGGCACCAATACGATTTGCGCAACCTGATCGACCTGGCGCGCTATCTGATACAGACGCCGCCCGTGCCAAGCCGCATGCGCCGCAAACTGCTCGACTTCGGCAGCGGCGATCCGACGCGCGGCATCTGCTCGACCATCATCGCGCAGGGTTTCCAGGCCGTGCGTTATCCAATCCTGCCTCAGGCACGCAGCGAGGACGTCGACGCCACCCTCTCGCTGGTGCCGACCGCCGGTTACACCTACACGCCGCAGCATTTCAGCCTCTTCACGCCGCGCGACTTCGACTTGTCACCCTATTTCACCGTCGTCAAGCCGACCATCGAGCGCGGCTTCGACTATCAAAAGTTCCGTTGGGCCGCCCTCGTCGATGGCGCGGGCTGACCACGCCGGGCGCGATCCTGGCCGGCCGCACTGGTCGAGCGCCGTTTGCGCGGCGTCTTCGCCAGGCGCGGCATGTGCGTGCCGACACGATCCGGTACCAATGGGTGTGCCGCGCATCAGCGGCGCTGGTTATCATCACGGACCTTCTTTGCCACTAGGATCGATCATGCTGGTGTTGCGCGTGTTGCTGAGTCTCGTCCTGCTGCTGGCGCTCGGCGCCGCCGAATCTGCGGTGCCGCGTCTATTCCAGGACCTGCACTGGCGCCTGATCGGTCCGTTTCGGGGCGGGCGGGTACTTGCGGTCGGCGGCGTGCCCCGACAGCACGATCATTTCTACTTCGGTTCGGTCAACGGCGGCGTATGGGAGTCGAAAGATGCCGGACGCACCTGGAAACCGATCTTCGACGGCCAGCCGGTCGGATCAATCGGTGCGCTCGCGGTCGCGCCATCGAATCCGAACGTGCTGTATGTCGGCACCGGCGAGGCCGACATGCGCTCGGACATCGCCCAGGGCGACGGCATGTACGTCTCGCGCGATGCCGGCGGGACCTGGACCCACATCGGCCTCGACGACAGCCAGCAGATCGGCAAGGTACTGGTTGACCCACACGATCCGAACCTCGTCTACGTCGCCGCGCTTGGCCATCCATACGGCCCGAACGCGATGCGCGGCGTGTATCGGTCGCGTGACGGCGGGGCAAGCTGGCAAAAGGTGCTCGGCAGGGACGATGCGACCGGCGCAATCGATCTTGCGTTCGAGCCGGGCAATGCGAGGGTGATCTATGCCGCGTTGTGGCAGGCGCGGCGTACACCGTGGAACGTCTATCCGCCAGCCAGCGGCCCGGGATCGGGTCTCTACAAATCGAGCGACGGCGGCGATACCTGGCACGCAATCCGCGGTCACGGCTTTCCCAACGGGCATGTGGGGCGCATCGGCATCGGCATTTCGGCGAGCGCGCCGCGCCGTGTCTACGCCATTGTCGATGCCGACGAGGGTGGGCTGTATCGTTCGGACGACGCCGGCGCCAACTGGCATCGAACGAGCGGCGACAACCGTATCTGGGAACGCGGCTGGTATTTCGGGCGCATCACGGTCGATCCGAAGAACGCCGATCGCATCTACGCGATGAACATGATCGTGCTGCGTTCGGAGGATGGCGGCAAGACCTTCGTTCCGTTCAAGGGCGACAACACCGGCGATGATTTCCACGATCTGTGGATCGATCCGGCCGATTCCAACCGACAGATGCTCGCGGTCGATCAGGGCGCACTGGTCACGGTCAATGGCGGCCGGACCTGGTCGAGCTGGCACAACCAGCCGACCGCGCAGATGTACCACGTCAGCACCGATTCGCGATTTCCGTACCGGGTTTACGGTGCGCAGCAGGATTCCGGCGCGATCGCGTTGCCGAATCGCGGCATCAACCGCAACGGCATCACGATGGAGCAGTTTCACGAAATCACCGCGGGTGGCGAGGCCGGCATGATCGCGCCCGATCCGCGCGATCCGGACATCGTCTATGGCGGCGACGTCGACAAGCTCGACCTTCGCACCGAGCAGACCCGATCGATCGATCCGACGCTGGCCGATCCCGACATCTACCGGCATACGTGGACGTTGCCGCTCGCGTTCGACCAGCACAATCCGGCGCTGCTGTATTTCGGCAATCAGAAGATCTGGCGCACCGGCGACGGCGGCCTGCACTGGCAGGCGATCAGCCCGGATCTGACACACGAGAATCCGGGAGTGCCGCCCAATCTCGATCCGGTCACGGCCGCCGACAATCTCGGCACCGGGCAGCGGCGCGGCGTCGTCTATGCGATTGCCTCCTCGCCGCTGGCCGACGGATTGATCTGGGCCGGCACCGATGACGGGCTCGTCTGGCTGAGCCACGATGCGGGTGCGCATTGGGACAATGTCACGCCCGAAGCGCTGACGCCGTGGTCCAAGGTCGGCGTCATCGAACCGTCGCATTTCGATACCGCTGCGGCCTACGTTGCGATCGATCGTCATCGTCTCGATGACCGCAAGCCGTACATCTATCGCACGCGCGATGGCGGCAAATCCTGGCAACTCATCGTCAACGGCATTCGCGGCGGCGACTTCGTCAACGCGGTGCGCGAGGATCCGAAACGCAAGGGTCTGCTGTACGCGGCAAGCGAACTCGGGATGTACGTTTCGTTCGACGACGGCGGCAACTGGCAACCGCTGCAGCAGAACCTGCCACGCACGTCGGTGCGCGACATCGAGGTGCACGGCGATGATCTTGTGATCGGCACGCACGGGCGCGGCATCTGGATCATGGACGATATCAGCCCACTGCGGCAGCTCGATGCCAACACCGATGCCGGTGGGACGCGTCTGTTTGCGCCCGCAACCGCGATTCGTTATCGCCAGGCGGCCTTCACCGGCACCCCGTTGCCGAAGGACGAGCCGATGGCGGCGAATCCGGTCAGCGGTGCGCGCATCGACTATGACCTTGCGAAGACGCCGCGCAAACCCGTGCTGCTCACGATCCGCGACGCCGACGGCCAGCTCGTGCGCCGCTATTCGAGCGCCGATGCCGCGCCGAAGGTCGATCTTGCCAAGATCGGATCCGCGCCGGAATGGATCACGCCGCCATCCACGCTCGCGACGAGTCCGGGCATGCACCGTTTCATCTGGCCGCTGCACTATGCGCCGAGCGGATCTTCCGCCGATCGCGATGCCTATGCCGACGGCGTATGGGCGCCACCCGGACGCTATGCCGTGGAACTGGACGTCGACGGCAAGTCCTTTCGGCAACCGTTGACCGTGGCGCCAGATCCGCGCGTCGATCTGCCGGCAAGTGCCTACGCCGAAGAATTCGCGCTGGCACGGAAAATCGAGACATTGCTATCGCGCATCGGCGCCGCCAGCCGGGAAGGAACTGCATTGCGAGCTGCCGCCGAACGACGGCGCAACGCAGGAGGCGCAGGGGTTTCTTCGGCACTGGACCGGTTCGACGCGAGACTGAGCGCGCTGTCCGGCACGCAACCGGCACCGAATCCCTACAACGCCTGGGCCTTCCCGCCGCACAATGTCGAGACGCTTGCGTTTCTCGGTCGCGCGCTCGGTCAGCTCATGGCGTCGGTCGACGGCGCCGATGCGGCCCCGACGATCGACGCGCGCGCCGGCTACGCAAAACTCTCGACGCTGGTCGATTCCATGCTTGAGTCGTGGGCTGCGTTCAAGCGCAAGGATCTGGTCGAACTAAACGCGGCCCTGAAGGCCGCAGGCGACAAACCGATCGAACTCAATCGCGCGAAATGATCGCTGCGTAATTACGCTGCGTAATGACTCTGTCTGCGTTTTCCGCTTGCTTCGGCTTTGCAGGACAGGTTGAGCATGGCGATGCCCATCGCAATCGGGCTTTCGCCTTCGGTGATGCGAAGTCGCCACAGGGGTTGCGCTCACCTCGGCGGCGAGCGGGTTCCTTTCGGCATTGCCCCAAATGGAACCAACAGGTCGGTGCCGGACGCAGTGGTCGATGACCGTTGGCGTCATCGACTCCCCGTGCTTCTCGCCGCCGGCCCGCGCGACAGCGTCAGGTCGTGTCGCTGCGAAATGGCTGCACGAGCAGGGCCCACAGGCGCTGATCGCGGGCAGTGCGAAACTGGTCCAGCCCGAGCGTCAACGTGCGTTGCGGCTGTTCCGAATCGGCCATGTAACTGGCGAACAGCCGATCCCACCACGAGACGTGAAAACCAAAATTGCTGTCATGTTCGGCGCGCACGATCGAGTGATGAATACGGTGCATGTCCGGCGTGACGAACATCCAGCGCAAGACCCGGTCCAGTCGCAGCGGCAGCGCCAGATTGGCGTGAGTAAACAACGCAAATCCGTTGAGTACGATCGCGAACACGAGGACCGCCGCCGGGGGCGCACCGAGCAGCAGCACGGCGCCGATCTTGATGCCCATCGACAGCAGGATTTCTCCGGGATGAAAGCGCACCCCGGAACTGGCATCGAGCGCCAGATCGCTGTGATGCACCCGATGCAGGCGCCACAGCGGATGCCACATATGCATGAGCCGATGCTGCCAGTAGATCACCAGGTCGAGCGCGACGAATGCCATGCCGAAGCGCAGCCACACAGGAGCCGCGATCGCATTCAATGTCCCGAAATCGTGTGCTCGTGCCCACACCGCGGCGTCCACGGCGAGCCACGGCAACAACAGACGCAGCAGCACGATGTCGATCACGGACAGGCCGAAGTTGGCCGACCAGCGCCGCTGCGGCTCACGTCGCTGCACATGTCGTGGCCAGCGCGCTTCGGCGAGCGCGAGCAGCAGCCACAGGCCGAAAAAAATACCGAGGCGCAGCAGGGCGCTCGAATCCACTAAATCGCATCCTTGGGCTCGCCGCAGGCCGGCAGCGCGAACCGAGCGGATCCGCCAATCACGTTGGGGACCAGCGCCGTGCCGGTCGGACGCGACGTCGGCACAATACCCACCAGCGCCGCGTCGACAGCCGCGGGTGAAAGGAACGTTCGACCGGCCGCGCGCGCCCGGTGTATCGCGGCCCGTTCATGCCAAGGCACGGGTGTCGGACGACGTGAAAAGCGCCCTCGCGTTTTTCGCCACCGCAAGCGTGTCCGCCCATGCATAGGCGCCGACGCCGAGTGCGCCAATCAGCGGCAGCCAGCGCGCAATGCCGCGGCCGACCAGACGTTGCGACAGTTTGATGCCGAGCGTGCGGGCGATGCTCTCGATCGCGCGCGTCGGAACATCCTGAATCAACACGCGCCCGCCAACTTGCACGGCGACATCGCGCAGTGCCTGGGCCGTCGCGTGGCGAAACAGACAGAAAAGCATCTGTTCGCGTCCAAGATCCGCGCTCTTGCCGTGGGCGCCGGCGATATCGGCCACCATCTGTGCCTGGATGCGCCATATCGCGATGAGTTC
>JBAVZT010000342.1:0-3584 GCA_049588955.1 Rhodanobacteraceae bacterium
CCGGTGGCCAGGGTGTCGCCGATACGCTGCGCAAACTTCGCGATGCGCCTGTCGTTCACGATTTCGATCGAGGGCAGATCCATCGGCTCGATGCGTTGGCGCGTCGTGCGCTCGATCGCCCTGAGCAAATGCCGTTCGCGTGGCGTGACGAACAGGATGGCTTCGCCACTGCGTCCGGCGCGCCCGGTTCGACCGATGCGATGCACGTACGATTCGGTATCGTGTGGAATATCGTAATTCAACACGTGGCTGATCCGCTCGACATCAAGACCACGCGCGGCAACATCGGTGGCCACCAGAATGTCGAGTTGTCCGTCGCGCAGACGCTCGATCGTGCGCTCACGTTGTGCCTGCACGATATCGCCGTTTATCGCAGCGGCCGAGAAACCGCGCGCTTCGAGCCGCTCCGCCAACTCCTCGGTGGCCTGCTTGGTGCGCATGAACACGATCATCGCCTCGAACGGCTCGGCTTCCAGGATTCGCGTCAACGCATCGAGCTTGTGCAGCCCGCTGACCAACCAGTAACGTTGGCGCGTGTTGGTGACGGTCGAGGTCTTGCTCTGGATGGTGATTTCGATCGGGGTTTTCAGATAGGTCTGCGCGATGCGCCGAATCGCCGCGGGCAAGGTGGCCGAAAACAATGCGACCTGGCGCTCGGGCGGAGTCTTCCGAAGCACTGTTTCGACATCGTCGATGAAACCCATGCGCAACATTTCATCGGCTTCATCGAGCACCATCCAGTCGAGCGCGGACAGATCCAGCGAACCGCGTTTGAGATGGTCGATCACGCGCCCCGGCGTGCCGACCACGACATGCACGCCACGCCTGAGACCGCCGAGTTGTGGCGCATAGCTCTGCCCCCCATAAATCGGCAACACGTGAAATCCGGGCAGATGCGTGGCATAGCGCTGAAATGCCTCGGCCACCTGGATGGCCAGTTCGCGCGTCGGTGTCAGCACCAGCGCCTGCGGTTTGGTTGCGGCCAGGTCGAGGCGCGAAAGGATCGGCAGAGCGAATGCGGCGGTCTTGCCGGTGCCGGTTTGTGCCTGGCCCAGCACATCGCTGCCCGCCAGCAGGTTCGGAATCGTTGCAGCCTGGATCGGGGAGGGCGCCTCGTAGCCGACATCGGCCAGTGCGCGCAGTACCGGCGCTGACAGGTCAAGGGCGGCAAAGGTCGTGGTTTCGGGTTGCATCTTTCGTTGGTAGCGCGGCTCGTGGCGACGGTCGGATGATGGGCGCCATTGTAGGCTTCCGTGCATGAGTCGTTTGAAGGCGACTGGTTGCCATGCGGGCGGGTCTGCTAACTTGCTGCGGACACTTTGGTCAACCCGGGCGGGTCTTGTGGGCGAGTTCGAATATATCTCGGTGCTGCTGTCGATCATCATAGGCCTCGGCATCACGCAATTGCTGTCGGGAATTGCGCGTCTGGTGCGCGACGGTCGCGCGCTCGCGCCGGCCTGGTGGATCATGGTCATGGTCGCGACCTTGATGCTCGCGCACTTTCAGGTCTGGTGGGTATCGTTCCAATGGCGCCACGTGGCGCCATGGACATTCTTTTCCTATGTCGCGTTCATGGTCCTGCCGATGCTGATTTTCCTGCTGGCATACCTTGTTCTGCCGGCCGATCTGCGCCTTGACGGCGGCGAGCTTGCCCGCGAATTTCTCGATCGACGGAAACCCTTCTATGCGATCATGGCATTGGTGCCGCTTGCGAGCTTCTTTCAGGAGTGGATGCTGACCGGCCGTTTGACATTCGGCATCGACGTGGACATTCGAATGTTGTGGCTGGTGCTCGCCGTACCGGGGTTCCTGTCGCGTCGCGTCAGTATTCAGGCGATGCTGGCGGTGACCTATCTTGCCGTGTTCGTCGTGTACGTTTGCCTGCTGTTCGTGCGCCTGCGCTGACTCCTGTCGCATGACGATGCATGTGCGACTCACGCAATCGCAGGCGCGACTCCTGCACCTCGCCGCGCAGGGATTGTTGCTGCGTCCCCGCAGGCGCGCTCGCAAGACGGACGTGCTGGACGCGATGGTGCGCATGCACCTGTTGCAGATCGATACGATCCATATCGTTGCGCGAAGCCCCTATCTGGTCCTGTTTTCGAGGCTCGGCAGCTATCGGCCGGAATGGCTCGACGAATTGCTCGCGACCGGCGCCATATTCGAATGCTGGGCCCACGAAGCGTGCTTTGCGCCGATGGCCGATCATGCTTTGCATCGCGCGCAGCAGCCGGCCAGGGTCGGCCACTGGGCCGTACGACGAGCGCTTGAGACACGCGCCGAACATGCCCCCGAGATGGATCGGATGCTTGCGCATGTCCGCGACAACGGTCCGGTCAAGGCCGCGGATTTTCAACGCGCACCGAACCGTGCATCCGGCGGGTGGTGGGGCTGGAAGGCCGAAAAACGCTGGCTCGAGGCCTGGTTCGTGCTAGGCGAACTGATGATCGCGCGGCGCGAAAATTTCCAGCGTGTTTACGATCTTGCGGATCGCGTGCTGGATCGCGCACGGGGCAACGCCTTTCTTGTGCCAACGAACAAACGGCCATCGGATGCGCAGGTACGGCGGCGCTTCATCGTCGATTCGGTGCGTGCACTCGGTGTGACACAGGCGCGCTGGATTGCCGATTATTTTCGCATGCGGCGTGCGGTTGACGAGGGGGAACTGGCGGAACTCGTCGCTGCGGGCGAGCTGCTCCGTGTCGCGGTGGACGACTGGGAGGCTCCAGGTTACGTGCATCGTCAGCATCTCGCACTCGCTGAACGTGCCGCCGCAGGCACCTTGCGTGCCACGCATACGACGCTGCTGTCGCCATTTGATCCGGTCGTCTGGGATAGGGCGCGAGCTGCGATCCTGTTCGATTTCGACTATCGCCTCGAGTGTTACACGCCCGCGCCGAAACGGCGCTGGGGTTACTACGTATTGCCGATCCTGCACCGCGGGCGGCTGATCGGGCGGATCGACGCCAAGGCACATCGTTCCGAAGGTTTGTTCGAGGTCATCCGGGTCTTTCTCGAAGCACGCGAGAAGTTGACCGCGACCCTGGCAAGGGATGTCACGCGCGCATTGCGTGAATGCGCGGCCTGGCACGGTACTGCCGCCATTGTCGTACGCGAGCGATCAGCCTTCGCCCGCGCACTTCGTGCCGAGCTGACGGATTGAACGGGTTGCCTCAGCCGGCCGGCATGCCGGTGAGGCCCGGGATCAGGGCCACGCAATCGTTGCGCTTGCGCAAGCGGCTGCCACGACGCACGATCTGGCGATTGACTCCATACGGATCCGGACCATGGTCGGTGTCGACGTAACAGAGCTCGTGCTGCGCCTGCTGGCCTCGGTACTGGTCTGCGGACTGATAGGTCTCAATCGCGAGCTGCGCGGCAAGCCCGCTGGCATGCGCACCCATGTGCTGGTCGGGTTGGGTTGCACCTTGGTCACCATCACGATGCTGTGGCCCGATCTCGATGCGGCCCGCCATGCCGATGCATTGAGCCGGGTCATACAAGGCATCCTGACCGGCATCGGATTTCTCGGCGCCGGTGTCATCCTGCGCGGCGACCAGCCACGCAGCGTGCATGGCCTGACC
>JBAVZT010000343.1:0-8782 GCA_049588955.1 Rhodanobacteraceae bacterium
CATTCATGCAACGAAGATGCCAGTTTGATTCTGCATGCGTACCGGAAACGTGGCATGCCGATACCGGAGTCGAGCACGGTAATCGGTACAGACAGGTCGCGCGCGAGGTCCAGCGAAGGTTCCTCGCACAACTCATGTGCAAGGTCCGCATTGCAAGGAAAGCAATCAAGACTGTCGACAGGGTCGAGATCGCCGGTCGATCGCGGTTGCACAGCGGTATCGTGCTGTTGCAATTCGCTGATGTACTCGGTGCCGTCCAATACGGGCTGCCAAAGCCACAATGCGCGCAAATCAGAAGCACTACTGGCTCGGATTGCCGGCAATGCGCCTGCCCGGACACCGAGAATCGCGACGGGAAGGGATACCACCTGTTCGCGCAGTACATCCAATGCACTTGCGGCATCGGCGCACGCGCCTGCGAGCGAAAAGTCCGTGTCGACACCACCGGAATCGCCGGTGCCGTAGTAATCGAAGCGCAGGACCGTCACACCCTGTTCCGCCAGCGCGGCGCCCAGCAGCGCGAACAAGCGGTAGCCAACGATGTATTCATGAAAAAACGGCGCGCACACGAGTACGCCGGCCCGCGGGTTCGACATAGGACTGTGCAGTGCCGCAAACAGGCGTCTGTCTTGCGGCCCGATCATCAGCGGCCGCGGTGAAGCCAGGGTCACGGTGCTTTCCCGCGCCCGCGTCCGAACAGCCCACGCACGCGCGCGCCCAATGTCGATGCTTCCGACTCTGCGACATCGTCCGCCAGCGTCTGAGGCAGTTCGGCGGCAAGGGCGCCGAGGCTGCTGTTGGCGATCTTGAGCAGGTTCAGACGCACGCGTGTTTTCCTGGCGACCTTGGCAGCCATCGCGACCGCCAGCAGCGAATGTCCGCCGAGATCGAAGAAATTGTCGGCTCGGCTTATCTCTTCCAGCCCGAGCATTTCACACCAGAGATCGACCAGCATCTGCTCGGCGGCGGTGCAAGACTTCCCGCCACCGGCACCGAGGTCAGCGATCGTCCGTGCTTCCTGTTGTTGCACCCGTGAGGACGTCTCGCCGGCGGTTTTGAGAGCTTCCTCGGAGCCTTTTTGTTCGGGAAGTATCTCAACCTCGCCAGTGGCCAACCAGCGGCCGCGTGCGCCAGTACGGATCAAGCGAGTTTGCGAGATGGCCGGCGACAAGAAATCGCGAAGCGTCGGGGATGCCGCGATCTCGGCCCGCGTGCCGAATCGAGAACTGGTGCCTTCGCCGCCAATGCAGATTTCGCCGATCGCGCCAACCGGACAGGTGCGGCCGTCGGCGTCGACCACCCACACGGTTGCATTGGCGATCGGCTTGCCGGCATGAATGCCTTGCGCGACTTGCTTGATGCGCCCGCATGTCGCAACGATCGCGGCGCAGGTCGCGCCGAACAGATTCCAGAGTTCGCCACAACGCGCTTCGAGTCGCGTGGCAACCTCATGATCGGGTGCGGCGCCGACGCAGACGGCTTTCATGGTGCGACAGCCATCCCAGTTGGCGGACAACAACGATTGCCAGAGCTCTGCCGAGGCGAACATTGCCGACGGCCTGCTGGTCGTCACGCGCATCGCCAGCGACTCTGCACTCGCCGCGTCGTTGCGGCTGATCGGAATGAATTCCGCCCCGATACCGAAGCACAGCATGCATTCGAGGATCGACACATCCGTCGCGCACCCCGCCGTTCCCAGAATGCGGTCGTTCGCATCGAGCCCGAGCATCCGGCATGTGCCAAACAGGGTATGGGCCAGCGCACGATGCGTGAAACCCGTGCCATGAACTTCCCCCGCCGAGTTGCGCGCATACACCGCGAACGCGGGCATCTCCGGACTGATCGTCACATCCCGCGGACGCTCGGTGCTCGCGCCAATGATTTCGGCCGTGTCGGCGTCAAACCACAAGCCGGACGTGTGCGGCCAATTCACTTGCGTGGCCAGGGCGGAATCGCCGAGCAGCAGCTCGATCCGAGCGTCGGCGATGACGTCCGCAAGGTAGTCCGCGGGCTGTGTGCAATCGAGCAACACGCAGGTCGCGCCGAGCTTGAGGATAGCGAGCGTTGCCGCGATCCGGTTTGCAGATGGCTCGGCGTCCAATCCGACGATCGTTCCCGCACCAACCGCGCGGGCACGCAGGCAGGCTGCGATGCGATTGGCACGCTGTTCCATCTCGGCGTAGCTGGTGCCCCAGCTGTCCAGCGTGAATGCGGTGCGCTCCGGACCGCGGTCGACTTGGGCCTCGACCAGTTCGTGTATCAGCAACGAATTCGGCGATTCGACGCCGGTATCGTTCCACGATCGCATGAGATCGATCTCGTCGGGTGGCGCACCCGTCATCTGCGCAATCGACTGATGGGGGTTTTCAACGGCGCTTTCGAGCAAGGTCACGTAGCGGCGGGCGAGCAGGCGAGCGGTCTGCGGATGAAAAAGATCCTCGTTGTAGAGCACCCCGCCAATCATGCCTTCCGCGTTCTCGAGAAACCAGACGGAAAGATCCTCGCTCACATCGCGCTGGAAAAGCGGAATCTGCTTCTGCATCAGCCCGCCCCATTCGCAGATGCGATCGCGCGCGTCCTGATAGGAAAACTGGGCTTGATAGAAATGCGTCCTGCCGGCAAGTTCACGCATGCCGGGTTCGCGCATCAGGTCCTCCAGTTGCACGTCGGGACTGGCAAAGCTGTCAAGCACGACCGCGCGGACCTTGCTGACGAGCGCGACGAAATCAAGCCCCGGATCGACATCCAGCGGCAAGGGCAACAGGTTGGTAAACAGACCCATGACCTTCTCAAGCTCGCTCGAGGCGCGCACGCGTACCGGCGTGCCGACAACCAGATTGCTGTTGCCCGATAGGCGCCACAGCATTGCGTAATACGCGGCGAGCAGCACCATGAACACGGTTGCGTCCGCACGCCGCGCCGTCTGCCGCAAAGCCTCCGCCAGCGGCTTCGACAGGGTGATCCATTCGGTGGCACCGGGATTGCTCATGCGCTCCTTGCGCGGCTTGTCCGTCGGCAACGGCGGGGGTGCGCCGCGGCGGGTCAGACGTTCCCGCCAGAGCGTCAGCGCGTTGCCGAACTGCTCGGCGTACGCCGGTCCCTGCAGCCAGCGGCCGTGCCAGTCGGCAAAGTCGGCATAAGTCACCGTCAGCTCGGGCAGTGACGCCGAAACGCCTTTCCTGTGGCTCGCATAGAGCTTGGAGAACTCGTCATAGAACAAATCGAAGGACCATCCATCCCAGATTATGTGGTGCGGCATGAAGAACAACGCGTGCTCTTCGGGCCCGAGACGGAACATGCGGGCGCGAAACAACGGCGCCGCGGAGAGCTCGAAAGGCGCATTGGTCAGTGTTTCGAGTCTTCGCATCAACTGCGTTTCGCGCTCCGCTTCGGCGAAGTGCGAAAGGTCCTCGGCCGGAAACAGCGAGACGGATATCTCCTCATGCACTCTCTGCACGACGTCCGCTCCGTCCGGTTCGATCGCCGTGCGCAGCGATGGCTGCCGCCGCACCAGATCGTTGAACGCCGCGTTGAATGCCGCTTCATCGAGCTTGCCGAGCAGCCGATGGGCAGACGGCGTGTTGTACACGACATTGCCCGGATTGAGCTGGTCGAAAATCCACAGACGCTTTTGCAGGAGCGATAACGGCGCACGAATCTGGTCCTCGCGAACCGCGATCCGGTTCGAGTTGTCGTGACCGCAGTCCAGCGCCTGCGTGATCGAGTGGGCGAGACCCGAAATTGTCGGTGTGTCGAACAAGCTGCGAAGTGACAGCACGACGTCGAACTGCTGATTGAGCCGGGCGGTCAGCTTGGCCGCCAGAAGCGAATGTCCGCCGAGTGCAAAGAAGTCGTCGTCGACCCCGATTCCCGGCAGTGCGAGCGTCTCTTCCATTTCCGCGGCGATACGTCGTTCGACCTCGCTGCGAGGCGCAATGTGCGCGATCGCGGTTTCCGCTCGCACGGTCGGGGCGGGCAGGGATTTGCGATCGACCTTGCCGTTGGGCAGCAACGGGATGGCATCCAGTTCGACGAAATGCTGCGGCACCATGTAGTCCGGAAGCATCTCGCGCAGATGCGCGCGCAAGGTCGCAGCGTCGAGCACGTTGTCGGGGCTCGCGACGACATAGGCGGTCAGGCGCATGTCGCCTGGCTGCTCTTCGCGCGCGGTCACGACCGCTTGAGCAACCTGCGAGTGGGCAGTCAGGGTCGCTTCGATTTCGCCGAGTTCGATTCGATGTCCGCGCAATTTGACCTGGAAGTCGAGGCGCCCCAGGTGCTCAAGCGCCCCCCGCGACGTCCAGCGTCCACGATCGCCGGTTCGATAGAGAATTTTTTTGTCGTCGAGCGGATGGGCGATGAAGCGCTCGGCAGTGAGTTCGGGACGATGAAGGTAACCCAGTGCGATGCCGTCGCCCCCGATGCAGATCTCGCCGGGGATTCCAACGGGACAAACCTGACGTTCACCGTCGAGAATCCAGAGGGTCGTGTTGGCGATCGGGCGACCGATCGAGATGCCGATTCCGGGTCGCTCGATGCGACCGCATGCGGACCATACGGTGGTCTCCGTGGGACCGTACATGTTCCACAGCGCACCGACCCGTTGCAGAAGTCGCGCCGCGAGATCCGGCGCGAGCGCCTCGCCGCCACAAAGCGCCTTCAAGGTCGCACTTCCATGCCAGCCGGAGTCGAGCAACATCCGCCAGGTGGCAGGGGTCGCCTGCATGACGGTAGCGCGGCTCGACATCAGCAAGTCGGCCAGCCTGTCTGGATCCAGCGCCTCTTCGCGCGTCGCCAGCACTACTTGGGCACCCACCGAGAGTGGCAGCAGCAATTCAAGTACGGCGATATCGAAAGAGAGTGTGGTGATCGCGACCAGGCGGTCATCCTCGATCAAGCCTGGCTCACGCCGCATGCTGGCCAGAAAGTTCACGACGGCGCGATGGGGTACGCAAACGCCCTTGGGCTTTCCGGTCGAGCCCGAGGTGTAGATGACGTAGGCGGTAGATTCGGGGTCGCCTCGGCGCACAGGCGCCGGGATGGGACGCGCTTGCGTTGCATCCGGTGCATCGAGAACAAGGGCACGTTCCGATGGCCAATCGATCGCGCACATGGTGGTCGTCTGGGCCACGAGCCATGCGAGCCCGGCGTCCCGAGCCATGAAATTCAGGCGTTCGCGCGGATAGGACGGGTCCAGCGGTACATAGGCAGCCCCGGCCTCCAGCACGCCGATGACCGCAGCGATCATTTCCGGGCTGCGCTCAAGACAGATTCCGACCAGTGCGCCGTGCGCAATTCCCCGTGCGCGCAACGCATCGCATATTCCCGATGCGCGCCTCAGGAGTTCGGCATAGGTCCAGCAGGTCGAACCGCAGCGAACCGCCACGCGCTGCGGATCGCGTTCGGCCTGGGCGACGATCAGGTCCGATACCAGCGCTTCACGGTCGAAGGGTGTCGCTTCGGGTTGCAGTCGCCGTAGCGCATCGAGTCCCGCATCGGAAACGATGGACAATCGTGCCAGCATGGTGTCCGGGCCGTGCACCGCGTCGCGCAGCAGCGTTTCGTAACCTGCGAGCCATCCGCGCACGCTTTCGGCGTCGAACAGGTCGCTGTTGAATTGGCATTCGAGGCGAAGCTGTCCATCGGCCTGGACTGCGTTCACGAAGAGCTCGTAGTTTTCGAACGCACGCGGATTGCCGCGGAATTCGAACTCCAATCCGCCGAACGAAACCGTCTGCTGGTCCAGCGCCTGGTCCAGATTGAACAGAACGCTTACCATCGGCAGGCGGGCCGGATCGCGTGGCAACGCGAGGCGCTTGAGCAGCGTGCCAAGCGTGTACCGCTGGTGCTCGAAGGCATCGAGCAAGTCGCCACGAACGCCGTCCAAGGCTGCGTGGAATGACGCTGCCGGCTCGATCGTTGTCCGCAGCGGCAACACGTTCACGCAGTGACCGACCAGGCGCTCCAGGCCGCCGGCGGCCTGGCCGGCAGCAGGAATGCCGATCACGATATCGGTCTCCCCGCAAATCCTCCCGAACAACGCAGCGAACCCGGTCAGCAGCGTCGCATAGAGACTCGCACCGCGACTGGCGCCGACGCGCTTGATATCGGCAAGCAGCGACGCATCGAAGGTGTGATCCAGTCGTTGCGAACGAAAGGCGCGTCGCTGCGCACGCGCGCGATCAACCGGCAGGTCAAGGACCGGAGGAGTGCCGGCGAAGCGCGCAACCCAGTAGCTTTCCGCTTTCCGGCAGGCCTCGGAATCCGCGTACGCCGCTTCGGCCAGGGCGAAATCGGCAAATGAGCCGGCTGGCTGGAGTTCGCCGATAGCCGCACCCGCGGCCTGCGAATACAACATCGCAAGATCGCGCACGATGACGCCGAAAGACCATCCATCGCAGACAATATGGTGGGCGGTGAATACCAGCAGGTGATGTCGGGTCGACAAGCGCAGCAGTTCGGCGCGCACCAGTGGGCCGTGCTCAAGATCGAATGGCGTCTCCACCTCCCGTTGCAAGGTGGCCGCGATCTCTGCCTCACGCATCTGCTCGTGCAACGGGGCGAGGTCGCGTAGTTCACAGTGCAGGCCTGCACGTTCGGCAATGTGCAACTCTTCGCCATCGGCATTGAAGGTTGAGCGCAGCGCCTCATGACGTTCGATCAGGGCCGACAACGCCGCTTGCAGCGCTTCGACATCGAGCGCACCGAAAAACTCCAGCGAAACCGACTCGTTGTAGGCCAGGGACGCGTCGGGTTCGAGCCTTGTCGCGAGCCAGATTTCGCGCTGCGATTCGGTGCTCGGAACGACCCATGCGAGCGTGGTCCCCGCGAACGGATCGTAATCGACGGGCGTTTCGGCATTGCAGAGGTTACTGGAATTCATGCGTCGACCTTGATGTATTTGCCCGGGCTGTCCGGATTTGCGATGAACCACGCGGGCTTGCCCGCCGAGTCCTTGCCCAGACGCGCGCCCGGGACCGGCGGCTTCGCGGCGTCGAAGGAGACGGCGGCAATATTTCTGCGTCGAGGCAGAAAATCCGAAGCCTGCAACTCGGCGACGGAGGCCTTGAACGCTTCGGCAATGGCGACGAAATCCGCCTCGGCATGCGCGGTCGTGAAAAAGCATGGAAAATTGTCGAGCAGATGGATGCCGCGACTGCGCATCATTGCGAACAGCAAGTCCTGCAGCACGTGATCCTCGAGAAAGTTGATCTTCCATACCGATGCGAAATGCGTAACCGCGACCGGTGCGCCGACTTCACGGCAAAATCCGTTGAGTTCGGCAGCAAGCGTCGCGGTGCGCGCATTCAGGCGCTCCTGCAACGAAGGCCCCGAACTCTTCAGATGCTCGAGTACTGCCTTGGCTGCGGCCAGTGCCAGCGGGTGGCGCACGAACGTGCCGGCAAAATACGTCACGCCGACCGTCGGAATCGATGCATCACCATACTGCCAGTAGCCGCCATCCAGGGCGTCCATGAATTCGCGCTTGCCGGCAATCACGCCGATCGGGAATCCGCCGCCGACAACCTTGCCGTAGGAAGCGAGATCGGCATTGATTCCCAGGACTTCCTGGGCACCGCGGGGGTGCGCGCGAAAGCCGGTTACCACCTCGTCGAAAATCAGCAGTGTCCCCGCATCCTCGGTGATCGCCCGCAGTTCCCGCAGAAATTCGCGTGGTTGCAGGTCAGGTCGTCGACTCTGCACCGGTTCGACCAGGACCGCGGCAATCTCGTGTGCGCGTTCCTTGATGATCGCGAGCGCCTCCGGCGCACCGTAATCAAGGACAAGCACATTCTCCGCCACGTTGCGCAGGATGCCCGGTGCCGCGGGTATCGAGCGCAGCTTCTTCGTACCGCGCACGATGACTTCGTCGAAAATGCCGTGGTAGGACCCGGCAAAAATCACCAGCGTGTCGCGACCGGTAACCGTGCGGGCCACGCGAATGGTGCCCATCACCGCTTCCGAGCCGGTGTTGCACAGCGCGGCACGTTCGAATCCGGTGAGTTCGCACACCAGCGCTGCGACATCGCCGGCAAGGGGATGCTGCGGACCGATTTCGTAGCCGACATCCAGTTGTCGGCGCACGGCATCGACGACAAAATCGGGCTGCCAGCCGAACAGGTTCATGCCGAAGCCGTTCAGCGCGTCGATATATTCGTTGCCATCCAGATCCCACAGTCTCGACCCTTTCGAGCGCGACACGACCAGCTGGTAGATGATCTCCTTGAGCAGCGGGCGAAAGCCATTGACCACGCGCGGGTCGGCCAGATGTGCCCGGTGCGTCTGCGTATGTTCCTTCGAGCGTCGCGTCCGCTCGATATAGCGGCGCATGAACGCGTCAAGCCGCGCGCGTTGACGATCGGTCAATTCCGTATGCGTCGAATGGATACGAGTGATCGCGCCGAACGCCTTCTTCACGTCGTAGGATCGGGCCGTGAGTTCCTCTGCCTGATCGGGTTCCGGAACGGCTGCGGCCTCATCGGATGTCCCCGAAGGCGTTCCGGTGTTCATGGATACCTTGTCGCGGCCCGACTCGAATGCTGTGCCGACAAGCGCATTTTCTCGAGCGCCGCCCGTCGCCCCCAGCAGCGCAAGTTGCTGCCGCATGATCTGCATCTGCTGCTGGATGACATCCTGAAGCAGCCCACCACCGCCCGTGTTTGGCCCAAACGGTGGAGTCGAGTCCGCGGGTTCGGCTTTCGCGGTTGCGGGTGTGGCGGCGGACATCGCGTCCACCGGCAACAGGTCGATGATGTGGCGTGCGAGGCGCTCGAAGGTGGGG
>JBAVZT010000344.1:0-3952 GCA_049588955.1 Rhodanobacteraceae bacterium
CAGCCGCCGGCGGGAACACCCGAAGGGCGGACGCGAAGGATCGCGTCCGCCGAGCGCCAGTGCAGGGATGCACTGTCGCGAGGGCCGCCGGCGGCGAGAAGCGCAGGGAAGTCGCCGGCGCAGCCGGCGACCACCGCGTCCGGCACTAGACCTTTTGGTTCCTTTTGGGGCAATGCCAAAAGGAACCCGCTCGCCGCCTAGGCGAGCGGAATCCCTGCGACAGCATTACCTGAGACGAGAGACGCGAAACACCGAACAAGAAGTGCGCACGCGCAGCGTGCCTACACTTGCCCGATGTGAACAGGGATAATTCGCGGTCCCGCCGCGCGGAGCGCCGATGCCCCTGATTCCCGGACAACGCTGGATCTCCAATGCCGAACCCGAGCTGGGTCTCGGCACCGTGTTGCGGGTCGAGGGGCGCGCCGTGCAGGTCCTGTTCGCAACCGCCGGCGTGCTGCGTCAGTACGCACTGCATGCCGCACCGCTCGCGCGCGCCGAGTTTCGCGTCGGGCAGCGCATCAACGGCAAGGGCCGCAGCTTCATCGTCCAGCGTGTCAACCAGTCGGAAGGCTTGCTGGTCTATCACGGCGACGGTATCGCCCTCAACGAGGCTGAGCTCGACGATGCGCAATCGATCTCGCGCGCCGACGAACGGCTCCTGTCCGGTCGTGTCGATCGTGCGGCCCAATTCGATCTGCGCCTCGAAACGCTGACGCGTCGCGCCGAAGCCCTGCGCTCGTCCGCATCAGGCCTGGCCGCCGCGCGTGTCGACCTGATCCCCCACCAGTTGCGCGTGGCCGAAGCCGCGCTTTTGCGACGGCCACTTCGCGTCTTGCTGGCCGACGAAGTCGGGCTCGGCAAGACCATCGAGGCCGGCATGATCCTCGCGCGTGTGCTTGCGACCGGTCGCGCCGCGCGGGTGCTGATACTGGTGCCGGAGACGCTCACGCACCAATGGTTCATCGAGATGCGACGGCGCTTCAACCTGTCGTTCGCGCTGTTCGACGAAGAGCGCTGCGAGGCGATCGAGCTCGAAGGCGACGGGCGCAATCCGTTCGAGGACGAACAGCTCGTCATCGCGAGTGTCGACTTTCTCACGACCAGCCCCGAACGCGCCGAACAGGCGAGTGCCGCCTCCTGGGACATCGCCGTCATCGATGAGGCGCATCATCTGGCGTGGACACCTGCGGCAACCAGCCCGGAATATGCGCTGGTCGAACACATTGCGGGCCGCACACCGGGCCTGATTCTGCTGACCGCCACCCCCGAGCAACTCGGACGCAGCGGCCATTTCGCGCGCCTGCGCCTGCTCGACCCGGCGCGCTATCACGATCTGGAACGCTACGCCGCCGAGGCCGACGGCTATGTGCGTCTGTCGCGCATCGTCGACACCCTGCAATCCGCCAGGCCGCTCGACGACCACGAACGCCAGCAGCTCGAAGCGCTTCTGGCGGACGATCCCGCATCCGCCGCATTGCTCGCGCGCTACGACGATGGCGACACGCGAATCGGCAATGCACTCGTCGATGCGCTGGTCGATCGTCACGGCACCGGTCGCGTGATGTTCCGCAATCGACGCCTGCAGATAGGCGGATTCCCCGAGCGCGCACCGGATCTCGAGATCAAGGACGGCATGCTCCTTGACGATGCGCTGCGCCAGCATCTGCTGGCGGAATTTCATGCCGACGTGCAAAGCGCGCCGCCCGCGCTCGATTTCGGATACGCGGACGACCCGCGCCTGGCTTGGCTGCTGGATCTGCTCGCTCGGCATGCGGGCGAGAAATTTCTGCTGATCTGCCGCAGCCAGCCCAAGGTGCTCGCACTCGACGATGCGCTGCGCATGAAGAGCGGCGCGAAAGTCGCGCACTTCCACGAAGGCATGAATCTGCTGCAGCGCGACCGCAACGCGGCGTGGTTTGCCGAAGACGATGGCGCACGCCTGCTGGTGTGTTCGGAAATCGGCTCGGAGGGCCGCAACTTCCAGTTCGCGCATCGCCTGGTGCTTTGGGACCTGCCGCTCGATCCGGATCTGCTCGAACAGCGTATCGGCCGCCTCGACCGCATCGGCCAGAAGCATCCGATCTCGATTCATGCGTGCGCATTTACCGGCACCGCACAGCACGTGCTGCTGCGCTGGTACGACGAAGGCCTCGACGCGTTTCGCGCGAGTCCGTCCGATGGCCGCGAACTGCTGAAGCGATTCGACCAGCGCCTGGTTTCGGTTGCCGAACAGCACGCGCACGGCGCCGAGGACGCCGACGCCGAACTCGACAGCCTGATCGGCGAGACGCGCGCCGCGCATGCCGAGTTGTCGGCATTGATACGGCATGGACGCGATCGCCTGCTCGAACTCGCCGGCGAACGACAGGCCAGCGCGCAGACCATGCGCGCCGCGCTGATCGCCGCGGATACCGATCCGACACTCGATGACTTCGTGCTGCGCCTGTTCGAGCAGTTCGGCATCGACAACGAAGATCAGGGTATGCGCGAGACCCTGCTCGACCCGCAGCATCTGAGCACCGAGGGCTTTCCGGGGCTCAAGGACGGCGCGCAACGCGTCACTTTCGATCGCGCGAGCGCACTCGCGCGCGAGGATCTGCCGCTGCTGCGCCTGGATCATCCGATGGTACTCGGCGCGCTCGACCTGTTGATCGAGAGCGAACTCGGCAACGCCGCGTTCCTGATCGACGACACGCTCGCGCCGCGCTCGGTGATCCTGCAGTGCGTATTCGTGGTCGAGTGCGTGGCCGACCGCCGCCTTGGCGTCGAACGTTTCCTGCCGCCGCTGCCGCTCGTGATTGCACTCGACACCCGGATGGCGCGGCGTGACGATTACCGCGCGAGTCCAGCCGTTCTGACGCGCGCGGCCGAGCGCGAGGTCGAGCTGACCCGCTACCGTCCGTTCCTGACCAAGCTGGTGCCTCCGCTGCTGGATCGAGCGGAACTGCTCGCACGCGCGCAGGTGCAGGACGAAATCACCAAGGCGATCGACGCGGCCGAAGGCGAACTCGGCGCCGAACACGCGCGCCTCGAAGCGCTGGCGCGCGTGAATCCGTCGGTGCGCCAGGACGAGATCGACGCCCTCGCCGCGGAACTCGACGCGTTGCGAGACGCATTGCCGCAGGCCGCGCCGCGCCTCGATTCCCTCCGATTCGTCTGCAGCGCGGATTTTCTGGCGCTGCGCTGATGTCCATTCCAGCGCGCACACTGCACGCTACGAAGACTGCGTAGGATGGGTTGAGCGCAGCGATACCCATCGCGATTCTCAACAACCCGTCCTACAACGCCCGCACCAACAAGGAGCAAGCCAATGGAACTCGGAATGATCGGACTCGGGCGCATGGGCGCCAACATGGCAGAACGACTGATCGGCGGCGGCCACCGCGTGGTCGGCTTCGATCCGAAGGCCGAAGCGCGTCAGCGCATCGAGGACAAGGGCGCCGGCTCGGCCGACTCGCTCAAGGCGCTGGTCGCCAAGCTCGAAGCGCCACGCACGCTGTGGATGATGGTGCCGTCCGGCGACATTACCGACAACACCGCCAACGCACTGCTCGAACTGCTGGCCAAGGGCGACTGCGTGATCGACGGCGGCAATTCCAATTACAAGGACACGCTGAGGCGCGGCAACCTGTTCGCCGAGCGCGGCATCGACTACGTCGATTGCGGCACCAGCGGCGGCGTGTGGGGATTGAAGGAAGGCTACAGCATGATGGTCGGTGGCGACGAAACTGCGCTCGATCGCCTGCGGCCGATCTTCCAGACGCTCGCGCCGGGCAAGGAAAAGGGCTGGGGCCGCGTCGGTCCGCGCGGCGCCGGCCACTTCGTCAAGATGGTCCACAACGGCATCGAGTATGGCCTGATGCAGGCCTACGCCGAAGGCTTCTCGATCATGCAGCACAAGGACGAATTCAAGCTCGATCTGCACCAGATTGCTGAAGTCTGGCGCTACGGC
>JBAVZT010000345.1:0-3206 GCA_049588955.1 Rhodanobacteraceae bacterium
CTGGCGCTCGGCGGACGCGATCCATCGCGTCCGCCCTTCGGGTCTTCTCCGCCGGCGGCTGCGATGCTCGGCACCGCGTACGGCTCCAAGATCAAAAGCCGCCTCGATGCAGCGGCTGTGACTTTGCTGTTGACGTTGGTCCCGTGGTGGCGGCGGGTGGCGGACGAAAAGGCCCGCAGGGTCGGTGCGAGGGATCGCGAGTGAAACCTCTGCAAAAGCGTTGCATCGTGACCTCGTAGGATGGGTATCGCTGCGCTCCACCAATCCTACAAGGCCGAGATGCGCGCACCCGTCGCGAGCGCGCCGAGTCCGCCAGGTGAGACCGAAAAATCGATCATTGAGTACTTGCGCATCTTAGGTGATATAGTTTAGTATAACACTATGTCAATAACTCACCTTGACCCCATCCACCACCAACGAGGCCGCACCATGTTCCATGCATACCTGTCGAGCTTCCATCGGAGCGCCGCAAACATTGCATTCGGCGCCGGATTGCTGCTGGGTGCGGTGCTGCTCGGTGGTTGCGGCGGCGAGGGCAACGGCACCGCACACGCGAAGGAGACGCCGGCCCCAAGCGCGATTCCGGTCGAGGTGGGTCGTGCCGAGCGCCAGGCAGTGACGGCCAGCTACAGCGGGACCGCGACGCTCGAAGCCCAGGGCGAAGCCGAAGTCGTGGCCAAGACCAGCGGGATTCTTCAGAAGCTTCTGACCGAGGAGGGCCAGCACGTAAAGAAGGGTCAGTTGCTGGCCAGGCTCGATGATGCGAGCGCGCGCAACGGGCTTGCGCAGGCCGACGCGACCTTGCGCAAGTACCAGGCCAAGTTCGACCGCGCCGAGCGGGCGGTGAAGACGCACCTGATACCCAAGGACGAATACGATCAGGACAAATTCGACCTGCAAACCCAGCATGCGGTCGCCGAAGGCGCCGAACTTCAGTTGTCGTACACGCGCATCGTGGCGCCGATTTCCGGCGTGATCGCCAAGCGCATGGTCAAGCCCGGCAACCTGGTGCAGGCCAACCAGGGCGTATTCCAGATTGTCGACATGGATCCGCTGCTCGCGGTGTTGGCAGTGCCGGAGCGTGATCTCAACACGCTCAAGCCCGGGCAGTCGGTGCACTTGCGCGTGGATGCGCTGCCGGGCAGGGATTTCGAGGGCAAGGTCGCCCGCATCGCGCCGGTGGTCGATGCGGCGAGCGGTACCTTTCGGGTGACCTGCGAATTCAACGACCCGAGCGAAGTGCTGCGCCCGGGCATGTTCGGACGCGTCGATATTCGTTACGACGAGCGTCTCGACGCATTGACCATTCCGCGTTCCGCCCTGATCGACGAGGACGGCGACACCAGCGTTTACGTGATCACCTCGGCGACGGCCAAGCCGGGTCAGCCTGAAAAATCGTCGAAGGCGAAGGCGGCGGATGCGCCGGCGAAAAAACTCGCCACGCCTGCGCCGACGCTGCTGGCGACGCGCCGCGTCGTCAGGACCGGCTACACCGATGGCGACCGCATCGAGATCCGTGACGGACTCAAGCGCGGGGACCGCGTGATCACGGTCGGACGCAATGCGGTGCGCGACGGTGCCGTCGTGCAAGTGCTGGAGAGCCGCCAGTGATGGTCATGGGTTCCGGGGGGAAACACGACGCACAGGACTCGCTGCGATGAGTCTTGCCGAGTTTGCCACGCGCCGTCGCGTCACCGTCGGCATGGCCACGCTGACGCTGGTCTTGTTCGGCCTGATCGCGCTCGCCGGCCTCAAGGTGAATCTGTTGCCGGATCTTTCGTATCCCACGCTCACCGTTCGCACCGAATACGAAGGCGCGGCGCCGAGCGAGGTCGAAAACCTGATCAGCCAGCCGGTCGAGGAAGCGCTCGGCGTGGTCAAGAACGTCCGCAAGATCCATTCGATTTCGCGCACCGGCCAATCCGATGTGGTCCTCGAGTTCGCCTGGGGCACGCCGATGGAACTGGCAAGCATGGAGGTGCGGGACAAGCTGGATGTGCTGCAATTGCCGCTCGAAGCGAAGAAACCGTTGCTGCTGCGCTTCAACCCGTCCACCGATCCGATCATTCGTCTCGGGCTGACCAGCACGATCGCGGCCGATCGCTTTGACGAAAGCCGGCTCAAGCAGCTGCGTCGTTTTGCCGACGACGAACTCAAGAAACGCCTCGACCCGATTGCCGGCGTGGCCGCAGTGAAGGTCGGCGGCGGTCTCGAGGACGAAGTCCAGGTCGATATCGATCAGCACAAACTGGTGCGGCTCAATCTCGGCGTCGGCGACATCGTCGAGCGGCTCAAGCAGGAGAACGTCAACGTATCGGCCGGGCGTATCGAAAGCGGCACCGAACGCTATCTGGTGCGCACCGTCAACCAGTTTGCCAACCTTGCCCAGATGGGCGACATGCTGATCAAGGTCGATCAGGGTGTGCCGATCCGGCTCAAGGACGTTGCGACGATCTCGCAGGGTTACAAGGAACGCACCGGCATCGTGCGCATCGACGGTCACGAAGCGGTCGAACTGGCCGTCTACAAGGAAGGCGATGCGAACACGGTGGCCGTGGCAGGGCGCGTGCGCGCCGCGCTGGACAAACTCAAATCGTCGCTGCCGCTCGATACCAAGCTGAATGTCGTCGACGATCAATCGGTATTCATCCAGAACGCGCTCGCGGATGTGCGCACCGACGCCATCATCGGCGGCGTGCTGGCGGTATTGATGATCTTCTTCTTTCTCGGCCACGCGTGGAGCACGTTCATCATTGCGCTGTCGTTGCCGGTGTCGCTGATCACGACATTTTTCTTCATGGGACAATTCGGCCTCAGCCTCAACGTGATGTCGCTCGGCGGCCTCGCGCTCGCGACCGGCATGGTGGTCGACGATTCGATCGTGGTGCTGGAAAACATCGCGCGTCTGCGCGAGGGCGGGGCGTCGATACTCGACTCTGCCGTGCGCGGCGCGCGCGAGGTCGGCATGGCGGTGACCGCATCGACGCTGACCACGGTCGCGGTATTCTTTCCGCTGGTGTTCGTGCAGGGCATCGCCGGCCAGCTGTTCCGCGATCAGGCGCTCACGATCACGTTCGCGATGTTGATCTCGCTGGCCGTCGCGATGACGCTGATTCCGATGCTCGCCTCGCTCAAGGGCCGCGCCCCGCTGTCTTTTCCGGACGAGGCACCGATGCCACGGCGCTCGCTGCCGCGCAACCGCTGGC
>JBAVZT010000346.1:0-4818 GCA_049588955.1 Rhodanobacteraceae bacterium
CTGGCGCTCGGCGGACGCGATCCATCGCGTCCGCCCTTCGGGTCTTCTCCGCCGGCGGCTGCGATGCTCGGCACCGCGTACGGCACGAAGATCAGAAGCTGCCTCGATGCCGCGGCTGCGGTCTTCCTGTTGCCGTTGGGTCCCGCGCGACAGCGTCTCATTCGGCGAGAGAAGCAAAACGCCGGACAACTAAAACGAGGCAGGACCGACCCGATCGAATCCGCCGGCGCCCAGCAACGCCGCGTCAAGTTGGATCAGGTCGCCGATGCGATCAACGACGATGTCCGGCCGTCCCGGCGCGGCGAGTTCGTTGTTGCCGTGTCCATAATGACCCTGACGCACGTGTACAGTCGTAAGCGCCCCTCCCAGCCTGGTCTTCATTGCGGCAAGCAGATCGGCCTTGTCATCGACCATCACATAGTGCCGCGCAGGAAAGCGTGCGCGCACCTCATCGAGTTGGTTTTCCTTGTGCAGGGTGATCAGGACGCGGCCGTCGACGGCGTCCCACAGGCCCGATCGCTGAATCTTGCGAGGCTGGAACACGATGTCGCCATCGGACAGGATGACCGGCAACCCAAGCGAATCGAGCCGCGCGATGGCATCGAGCGCGTTCGGATAGACGCGTTCGGCGAACGGGTATTCGAGCAGGAACGTGGACATGCCGAGCAAAGCGGGGGTATCCGCGTATTCGCGACGAAGGCGCTGCAACGTGGCGAGGTAATCGGCATAGCCAAGTTCATCTCGCAGTGTGGAATACAGAGCCCAGTAACGGTCACGACCGGCGCTGCCGAAGTCGCGCGCAAGCCGCGCGCCGAGATCGGCGGCGAAACGATCGTTGTCGAGCAGCGTATTGTCGACATCGAGCAGAAAAACCGGCTTCCGTCCAGCTTCAGCTGAACCCGTCACGCCGGCGAATCCCGGCGCGGATCGTGCCAGCCTTCCTCGCCGACGACGACGCTGCGTGCGGCGGCCGGACCCCAGCTACCGGGATCGTACAGCTTGAGCGGCGATGCATCGCCGAGCACCGGATCGACCACGCACCATGCGGCCTCGATCGCATCATCGCGACCGAACAATGCCGCATCGCCGCGGATCGCGTCGCCGAGCAATCGCTCGTACGGCAGCGCGGTCTCACCGCCATCGTGGCGTGCGATCAGTTCCACCGCATTGCCGCGCATCGCATCGCCGGGCACCTTGACGCGCGCACCGGCCGAGATCACGACATCCGGGCTCAGGCGGAAGCGGAAGTAATTCGATTGCGCCGGTCGGACGTCGTCGAACACCGACAATGGAGGACATTTCAGATCGACCATGACCTCGGTCGTCGTTACCGGCAGACATTTGCCCGCGCGGATGTAGAACGGCACACCGGCCCAGCGCCAGGTATCGATGTGCACGCGCAACGCCGCGAAGGTTTCGACGTCGGAGTCTTTCGCTACCCCGTCCTCGTCGCGGTAGCCGCGAAACTGGCCACGCACGACTTCGGACGGATCGAGCGGCCGCATCGCGCGCAGCAGCCTCAGTTTTTCGCCGCGCATCGCATCCGGATCGCGCCCGACCGGCGCCTCCATCGCGAGCAGTATCAGCACCTGCAGCATGTGGTTCTGGATCACGTCGCGTATGGCGCCGACTTCCTCGTAGAAACGCCCGCGCCCCTGGACGCCGAAGCTTTCGGCCATGGTGATCTGCACGCCGTCGACGTAGTTGCGGTTCCAGACCGGCTCGAGAAATGTGTTGGCAAATCGGAAGTAGAGGAGGTTCTGCACCGGCTCCTTGCCGAGGTAGTGGTCGATCCGGAAGATCGATTTTTCGCCAAAGGTCCGGTGCAACACCTCGTTCAGCGCGCGTGCCGATGCGAGATCGCGCCCGAACGGCTTTTCGACGACCACGCGTGCATTGTTTGCGCATCCGGATTTGGCAAGGCACTGCACGACCGTTTCGAATACGCTGGGTGGTATCGCGAGGTAATGCAGCGGCCGTTCGGCGCCGTCCAGCACTTCGCGCAGACGTTCGTAGGTTGCTGTTTCGCGATAATCGCCGTCGACGTATTTGAGCAGGCTCGAGAGCTTGTCGAATGCGGCCTGATCGACGCCACCATGCTCCTTGAGGCTTGCATGCGCTCGCTCGCGCAGTTTTTCGACTCCCCATCCCGATCGCGCGACGCCGACTATCGGCATGTCGAAACCGCGGTGCTGGATCATCGCCTGCAGCGCAGGAAAGATCTGCTTGTAGGCGAGATCGCCGCTTGCTCCGAAGAAGACGAATGCATCCGAAAGGGGCTGGCTCATGGCATTTTTCCTTGAAGGTTGCGCGTTCGGCACCTGCGGTTCGCTATCATGCCCGCGCCGAGCGCCGACTCCCGGCACACGTCAGAGCCCGGGAATCGTCGTCGATCCGTCAAGTGACAACGACGTATCGTCCGGGTTCACCGTAACGAACCGACAATACCGCCGCGAATCCAACAGGACAACGCATCCGAGGAGACCTGCATGAAATCCGCTGCATCGAGCACGCCCGCGTTCACCGACCTCGACCAGCTTTGCGTCAACACGATCCGTTTCCTGTCCGTCGACGCGGTGCAGAAGGCCGACAGCGGCCATCCCGGCCTGCCGCTCGATGCGGCGCCGATGGGGTATGTGCTGTGGACGCGGTTTCTCAAGCACGATCCGTCCGATCCGGCGTGGTTCGACCGCGATCGTTTTGTGCTGTCCGCCGGGCACGGTTCGATGCTGCTCTACAGCTTGCTGCATCTGACCGGCTATGGCCTGTCACTCGACGACATCAAGCAATTTCGCCAGCTCGGCAGCGCCGCGCCGGGCCACCCGGAACGCGGGGATACCCCCGGCGTCGAGACCACCACCGGACCGCTTGGCCAGGGTTTCGCCAATGCGGTCGGCATGGCGATCGCCGAGGCCCAGCTTGCGGCGTGCTACAACCAGCCGGATCACGCCATCGTCGATCATCATACCTGGGTGCTCGCAAGCGACGGCGACCTGATGGAAGGAGTCGCTGCCGAGGCGGCCTCGCTGGCCGGGCATCTCAAGCTCGGCAAGCTCATCTGCCTGTACGACGACAATCGCGTCACGCTCGCCGCCGGTACCGACATTACCTTCAGCGAGGATATCGACCAGCGATTCGAAGCCTATGGCTGGCACACGCAGGCGGTCGAGGACGGCAACGACCTTGCCGCGATCGAACGCGCGCTCGAAGCTGCGCGCGCGGAGAGCGGTCGGCCGTCGCTGATTCGCGTGCGCACGCACATCGGCTACGGATCGCCGTTGCAGGACAGTTTCAAATCGCATGGCTCGCCGCTCGGCGCGGACAATGTGCGAGCGACCAAGCAAAAGCTCGGTTGGCCGACCGAACCGGCGTTCCTGATTCCGGGCGACGCACTCGACCATTTTCGCGAAGCGGTCGATGCCGGAAAGCGCCGCCATTCGGATTGGCACAATCGACTCGCCGCGTATGGGAAAGCGTTTCCCGATGTCGCGGCGGAGCTGCAAATGCGCATCGAAGCGCGCCTGCCGGACGGCTGGGATCGCGATATCCCGGAGTTTCCGGCCGATGCCAAGGGGATCGCCACACGCGTCGCATCGGGCAAGGTCATGAATGCGGTTGCGCCGCATTTTCCGGCCCTGCTCGGCGGTTCGGCCGACCTCGATCCGTCCACGTACACGGCGCTTGAAGGCTTCGGCGACTTCGCCCCGGGCGCGGCCGCCGAGGGCGACAACCAGGGCGAAGCCGGCGGTGGCTGGACCTACGCCGGGCGCAACCTGCATTTCGGTGTGCGCGAGCATGCGATGGGGTCGATCTGCAACGGACTTGCCGCGCATGGCGGCAGTCTGCCGTATTGCGCGACTTTCCTGATCTTCTCCGACTACATGCGCCCGCCGATACGACTCGCCGCGCTCATGAAGCTGCACGTCGTCTATGTCTTCACCCACGACAGCATCGCGCTCGGCGAGGACGGACCGACGCATCAGCCGGTAGAGCAGCTCGCCGGATTGCGCGCGGTCCCGCGACTGACCGTGATCCGGCCGGGCGATGCCAACGAAACCGCGGTGGCCTGGCGTGTCGCGATCGAGCGTGGCGACTCGCCGGTCGCGCTCGCATTGAGCCGGCAGAAAGTGCCGACGCTCGATCGCTCGAAATACGCGAGCGCCGACGGTCTTCGCCGCGGCGCCTACGTGTTGTCCGACGCGGGAAACGGCAAGCCCGATCTGATTCTGATCGCGACCGGCGCCGAAGTCGGCCTTGCGCTTGCGGCGGCCCAAAAACTCGGCGCCGACGGCACCGCAGTGCGGGTCGTGTCGATGCCGAGCTGGGAGCTCTTCGACGCACAACCCGAAGCGTATCGCAACGAGGTATTGCCGCCCGCGATCGGCGCGCGCCTTGCGATCGAGGCGGGCTCGCCGCAAGGCTGGTGCCGCTATGTCGGTGATCGCGGCGACATGCTCGGTGTGACCGATTTCGGCATGTCTGCGCCAGGCGACGAGATTCTGCGTGAGCGGGGTTTCACCGTGGGAAACGTGTGCGAGCGCGCGCGCGCGCTGTTGCGGTAGCAGTTGCGTTTCCTGTTCCGTTCCCGTGGCTGTGCCGCTGGCCTCGGCGGCACGCCGAGGTTCGTGGGTTTGATGGTTTTTGCTTTTCTCGCCTGATGTAGTGCTGTCGCAAGGGTTCCGCTCGCCTCCGCGGCGAGCGGGTTCCTTTTGGCATTGCCCCAAAAGGAACCAAAAGGTCTGGTGCCGGACGCGGTGGTTGCCGGCATGCCGGCGACTTCCCTGCGCTTCTCGCCGCCGGCGGCCCTCGCGACAGTGC
>JBAVZT010000347.1:0-6166 GCA_049588955.1 Rhodanobacteraceae bacterium
GGCATCTTCGTTGCATGAATGGGTGGGTCAGATGGATCTGCGACGTTTCCCGGCGGGAACCGTACGCGAACTCGCCCGAACTCTCGCCAATCTGCCGGAATTGCGATGAGCGTTGAAGAAATTCTCGAGCTCGGCCCCCAGTCGTTCGGGCTGCTCACGCGTGCAACCAGCGACGAGCGAGCAACCGCCATCATGCTGCTCAATGCCGGCAATGTGCATCGAAGCGGCCCGTTTCGGCTCTCGACCCGACTTGCGCGCGCGTTGGCGAGCTCCGGCTATCCGGTCTTTCGATTCGACCTGCCAAACATCGGCGATACGCTGCCGGTCGCGGATCGACCATTGACGCAGGTGACCGAGGAGGTACTCGACCGCGTGCAGCATCGAACCGGATGCTCGCGGTTTGTCGTGGGAGGCCTTTGCGCCGGTGCGGACAGGGGTTGGCAACTCGCACTCAAGGATCCTCGCGTGACCGGCGTATTGTTGCTTGACGGCCTGGCCCGCGGGGCCGGCTGGTTTCGTCTGGCGCGACTGGCGAGGGCGCTGCGCAAACCGCCCGCGGAGTGGCTCACGACGTTACGCCGGCAACTTGGAAGCACGAAATCGCCCCTGCGTACCACCGAAGGTCTGCGCGATTGGCCGGCGCGCGGCACCGAACGGACGCAGATCAAGCAATTGCTAGCACGCGGCACCAAGATCTTCGCGCTCTTTACCGGCGGCACGTCCTATTTTCTACATCCACGCCAATTCTTCGCCACATTTGGAGAACCAGCGCGAGATCGTGCGGTGAGGTTCGAGCACTGGCCCGATAGCGACCATTTGTTCTGTTCGGAATCGTACCGTCAGCGTCTCATTGTGACAATCAAGGCCTGGGTAGTATCCCAATTCCCCGAATAGGCCGCATCGTGGCCGGCCCCGCAGGCGGTGTGCGCCGGTCGACTCGCGCGATGCCGTCCCCTGAACGCGTTATCATTCCCTTCGTGCACATGGGGGACGTGTGGCTACCAAAACCGACTTTCTGGCGTTCTACCAGACCTTGGGCGTCTCGGCGAATTGCAGCCTGGACGAGCTCAAGCGCGCCTATCGTCGTCGCGTCGCGGCCCTGCACCCCGATCGCCATCCCGATCGCACCGCCAATGCGGTCGAGTCCGTACGCTTGCAGGAGCTGACCGCCTCGTATGATGCAGTCATGGTGTTCCAACGCCACTACGGACGTCTGCCCGGCGCCTCGCAACCGGCAATGGCGCGCCGCGACAATCCTCAAGGCGCATCGGCGCATCGCTCGGTGCGTCCGTCGCGCAACGCAGGTCCGTCCCGACTGGGCCGAATCCTCCTTGTGGTCGGCTTGCTGGTTGCTCTTGCGTGGATATTGCTGGGCGGAAACGTGATGTTCGCCTTGGGCGTGGGCGAGAATGGCGACGGCACACGGCTTCCGCCCAACTCGGAACTCGTGGCTATCCCGACGTTCAGGACCGGAACGGGCGCGCCGTCGCCGCAAGTCCGGATTGTCATCGGAATGGACAAGCCGACCGTGCGGCGAATAGAGGGCGCCCCGCTTTCCGCGGACTCCGCCCACTGGGACTACGGGCCTTCGTGGATCGATTTCGACGATGCCGGCGTCAGCAACTGGTACAGCTCGCGGCTGCGACCACTGAGAGTCGCGAATCGACGTCCGCACACGGTGCCCGGCTCCGAGCCAATCCGCTACTGAATGTCGTTGTACGTCTCCGCCTGGCATGCCAAACGCGGGCGCCCGAGCCGGACGGGGACCCGAACTTCCAATATCAGGCTACTTCACCGCACCCCGCCCCCGAACAGCACCACTTCGACAGTCTGGATCAGGATCAGAAGGTCGAGCAGCAGGTTGTGGTTCTTGACGTAAAACAGGTCGAACTTGAGTTTTTCCTCGGCGTCCTCGCTCGACGCACCGTACGGATAACGCAGCTGGGCCCAACCGGCGAGCCCGGGTTTCACGCAGTGGCGCAGGTTGTAGTAGCGGATCGAGGTGGCCAGTTCGTTCACGAACTCGGGCCGTTCCGGGCGCGGACCGACCACGCTCATGTCGCCGCGCAGGATGTTCCACAGTTGCGGCAGTTCGTCGATCCGGGCGCGCCGCATGATGCGCCCTACGCGAGTGATGCGGTTGTCGCCCTCGCTCGCCCAGCGTGCGACTCCGTCCTTCTCGGCATCGGTGCGCATGCTGCGAAACTTGATCAGGTGGAAGATGCGCCCGTTGACACCAACACGTTCCTGACGATAGAGGACGGGCTGGCCAACGCCGGATTCGATCAGGATCGCCAGTGACGCCAGCAGCATGAACGGCCAGGCAAGCGCCAACACCGCCAGCACCGCGCAGATGTCGAACGCGCGCTTGGACACGTAGCGGATCGGCGAGGCATTGAAGCCCTGCGAATAAACCAGCCAGGACGGGTCGGTCAGACTCAGTGTCACCTTGCCCGATTCGCGCTCGAAAAAGGTCGCAAGCTCGGTAATGTCGATACCCGCCTGCTTGCATTCGAGCAGATCGCCCATCGGCAGGCCACCGCGCCGTTCGTCCGGCCCGACCACGATCTCGTTGATGCGATGACGCTCGGCCCATGCGCGCAGGGGCATATCCGGAGCCGCAACGTTCTCGAACGGAACCTTGACGTCCTCGCCGTTGTGCACGACGTAGCCAACCACCGTGAACCCGCGGCGATCGGCCCGCCGACGCATCTGATGCGGGATCAATGCCGCGCGCGAGCCCGCGCCGAGCACCAGAATCCGGCGCTTGAGCAATTCCGCGTCGACCACGCGCAGAAACCCGGCACGCGTGCCGGCCGCGAGCACGAAACCGAAGGTGACCGCAATCGCCAGCGCGCCGCGACCTACATGAAACTGAGGAACGACGTAATAGAACGCGATGAGGAGCAGCAAACCGACGACAAAACCCAGTACCGGGCGAGCGAGCAGACCGAACCAGGTTTGACGAAGATGCGTCTGGTACAGACCGAGGGCGGCCATGCCGAGCACCATCATCACGCCGAACGCGATCGAGCGCGCGAGCAGATGCTGCGCATAACCCTCGAAGACTTCAGGATCCGAGTGGTAGCGCAGGTATGTCGCCGCAACAAACGACGCGGTGAGCAGCACGAATTCGCAGCCGGCGAGCACGGCGATCCAGCGCCGGCCATGGTGACGCAGGAGACGCAGCATCAGATCCTCCAGCCGTCCGCGCGAGCGCGGCGGCACCTGGGGGATGGCGATTTCCGCGGCATGCGGTCGCGGCTTGGAATTGCTCATCTAGGGGTTTCCAAAACACGAGGCCATGCGCGGACAAGCAAATTTCACACCAACCAATTGAATTGCCAGCTCCGCGTCGTTCCGATCTCGTATCGGTATGGCTTGACCATTGTCGAACAAATGTGACGACCTTCGTCCCAGTCTGCAGTCGCCGCGCGTTTCAAGCGCGCCGCGATCCTTCAAGTTCGCCGGTTGCGTCTGATGCGATGATCCGGGACCCGTTATGATAACGCCGTAAAGCAGGAAACGCCTGCCTCGACCGTTTTCCACCTCTTCCAACAGGATCCAGCCATGTGCGGAATCGTTGCCGTCGCCGCCCGCCGCGACGTGGTGCCCACCCTGATTGCCGGCCTCAAGGCACTGGAGTATCGCGGCTACGATTCGGCCGGCCTGTCGGTCCTCGACAACGGGCATCTCGAGCGCGTACGCGCGGTCGGCAAGGTACGCGAACTCGAAGCGCTGCAGAACTCGAGGCCGATCTCGGGCCCGACCGGTATCGCGCACACACGATGGGCCACCCACGGCGTACCGAACACGGCGAATGCGCACCCGCATGTCTCCGGCGAGCGCGTCGCGGTCGTGCATAACGGAATCATCGAAAACCATGCGCAATTGCGCGACGAGCTCAAGGCGCAGGGTTATCGCTTCGAGTCCGACACCGACACCGAGGTCATTGCCCATCTGGTGCATCTCTCGCTCGCTGGCGGCGCCGACCTGCAACAGGCCGTTGTTGCCGCCACCAGGCGCCTGCATGGCGCCTATGCGATCGCGGTGATCAGCCTCGATCATCCCGGACACGTGGTCGGCGCGCGCCGCGGCAGTCCGCTCGTGGCCGGCATCGGCGAAGGTGAGCACTACCTTGGTTCGGACGTACAGGCACTGATCAATGTCACCAACCGGTTTGTCTATCTCGAGGAGGGCGATATTGCGGAAATAACAGCCGATACGCTGCGACTCGTCGACGCCGACGGCGCGGCGATCGTGCGTCCGACCCATGTCAGCCAGATGACAACCGATGCGGTCGATCGCGGCGCCTATCGCCATTTCATGCTCAAGGAAATCCATGAGCAGCCACGCGCGATCGCCGATACGCTGGAAGGACGCATCAGCGGCGATCGCATCCTGCCGAACATCTTCGGGGTCGATGCAGACGAATTGCTCGCTCGCGTGCGCCATGTGCAGATCATCGCCTGCGGCACCAGCTATCACGCCGGCATGGTCGCGCGCTACTGGCTCGAAGGCATTGCCGGCATCCCGTGCAGCATCGAGGTGGCCAGCGAATATCGCTACCGCCATGCCGTGGTGCCGGACGGCACGCTGTTCGTCGCGGTGTCGCAATCGGGCGAAACCGCCGACACGCTGGCCGCACTGCGCGAAGGCAACAACCGTGGGTATGTCGGATCGCTGGCGATCTGCAATGTGCCCGAATCGAGCCTTGTGCGTGGGTCCGACCTGGTCTTGATGACGCGCGCGGGCCCCGAGATCGGCGTCGCCTCGACCAAGGCGTTCACGACGCAACTGGCGGCACTGGCCCTGCTCGTGATCGAACTGGCACGCCTCAATGGATTGGCCGCCGCGAAATGTGCACGGCTGGTGACGGCACTGGCCACCCTTCCACGGGCAATTGGAGATGTGCTCGCGCTGGAACCGGCCATCGCAGCCCTCGCCGAGCGGTTCGTGCCGCGTCACCATGCGTTGTTTCTCGGCCGCGGCGTGCATTATCCGGTCGCACTCGAAGGTGCGCTCAAGCTCAAGGAAATCTCCTATATCCATGCCGAAGCCTATCCCGCCGGCGAACTCAAGCACGGCCCGCTGGCGCTGGTCGACGCCGACATGCCGGTCATCGCGGTTGCGCCGAACAATCAGCTGCTGGAAAAGCTCAAATCCAACCTCGAGGAAGTGCGGGCACGCGGCGGCGAATTGTTCGTGTTCGCCGACACCGACGCGATGGTCGATCGGGACGGCGAACGCGGTGCGGTCATCAAGATCGCATCCGGTGGCAATCTGATCGCACCGGCCGTGTTCACGGTGCCGCTGCAGATGCTCGCTTACCATGTGGCGGTATTGCGCGGCACCGATGTCGATCAGCCGCGCAACCTGGCCAAATCGGTGACGGTCGAGTGATCATCTTGCACGGTTCCTGTTCCGACGATATTTCGTTCTGACGATTCTCGCGCCGCCGCAACCATTGAATGACTCGACCGACTGAAGGGTGCGCTTCAACGCGTTGCCCGTTTGCCGTCGTCTGGGACCGACCCATCCGACTCAGGCAAACAGTCCCGCGGCCTGCGCCAGATAAAGGGACCCATCGGCCAGTGCGAAGCCGATCAGCGTCGCAGCCAGCACGTCGCTCGGGTAGTGCAGACCCAGCACGATGCGCGAGACCGCGACCAATCCCGTGAATGGGAACAGCCACGCTGCGAACAGCGGGAAATGAGCGACTGCAACGACGCTAAACGATACCGCGTGCAACGTGTGTCCCGACGGGAAGCTGTATTCGTCGAGCGGCGGCACATGAGCAATGATGCCCTGGTGCGCTCGAAACGGGCGCGGACGTCGTGCCCAACGCTTGAGGGTGCGATAGAGCAGCGCCGCGACCAGCCCGACAGCCGCCATGTGCACTGCCGTTTTCATTCCCCGTGCGCCACCCAGCAGGCCGCATGCGGCCATGAGCAGATACCAGAAGGTCCCATCGCCGAGGCGGCTGACGATACCGAAGAACCGGGTCATTGCGGCGCGCGCCGCCCAGCGGTTGCAGGCCAGGCACAGTCGCCACTCGCCGCTTTGCAGGTCGAGCCGTCGCCAGCGTTCGAGCTGCATCAAGCGGCCTCGCGCAGCATCAACGACGCAAGCAGGTCCGCAAAGCAGGTGCTGACTTGCTGTGGAT
>JBAVZT010000348.1:0-3467 GCA_049588955.1 Rhodanobacteraceae bacterium
GGTGTTCCTCGACCAGCGCACGTTCTGCCGGCGCCGCACTGCCGTTGACGAACCACGGGATCAAATCCCAGGCCTGGCGATGCACGGAAGGTGTGGTGTCGTTCATGGGCTCATCCGTTGTTGAAGCAGGAATCCCCTTCGCCGCCGAGCGCGGGAAGCAGATTGCGCAGACGCACGCGCGCGTGGAACAGGCGCGCCTTCACGGTACCGGGCGCGCAATCCATGATCGTCGCGATCTCCTCGCACGACTGCCCGCAGTAGTACGCGAGTTCGATCGTCATGCGCTGCTCGGACGGCAGCAGTTCGAGTCCGCGGGCGACCCAGTCGCGCAGCTCGCGGCGCTCCGATTCCTCGTTGTCTGCAAGGCCGGCGTTCGCGACGACGGGGTCGACGGCGCGCTCTTCGCGCCAGCTCGCCTGCGTGTTCTGATGACGCAACGTCTTGAGCATGCAGCGGTAGGTGATGCCAATGATCCAGGTCGCGATCTTCGAATCGCCGCGAAATCCGTCGGCCTTGCGCCAGACGATCCAGAACACTTCGTTGATGATCTCGTCGATCAGTTCGCGATGCACCGCGTGACGCGAGAGAAAACGCACGAGACGCGCGTGGTAACGGCCGTACAGCGCCTCGATGGCGCCACGTTCACCGCGCGCGATCGCGTCGAGCCATTCGCGCTCGAGCGCATCCTCGGCAGGCACTTCGCCGCGCTCGTTGGCACTGTCGCGTGCGTTCATTGCGCTGGATTTCATCGTGGGCGCACCGGGACAACTGTAGCCGTGAGTGCCCGCGATGGGGGAAAAGGTTGTTGCCGACGCCTCCCTCGCGCATCGAAAGCGGTCGTGAGGGCGCCGCGCCCGGTAATATCGGGATCACGATGACCCGCCGATCGGACAAAACACAGCGGAAGCCTGGGCGCCGGATCGGGCGAGCGCTCGCTTCGGCGTGGCTCGCGGTCGCCATGGGGGCGTCGGGCGCGGTTTCCGCGAGATCCATCGAGGGCTCGATCGGATTCGCGAGCGACAACGTTTATCGCGGTCTGAGTCTCACGGCCGGCCGGCCCACGTGGCTCGCCGATCTGCACGGCGTGCTCGGCTCGGACTGGGTTGCGGGCCTGTCGGCGTCGGCCGAGCGTCCGCTCCGGCAGTCCGCCGGCGCGGAGTTCGTGGCGTACGTCGACCGCAACTGGCAGCTCGACGGAGACTGGGCGCTGCAGCTCGGGGTGGCCCACCATGAATCGCGATGGATCCGGCCACGCCAGCACTACGACGATGCCACGCTCGCCCTGGGTTATCGCGGTCGCTGGCGCGCATCGGTCTCACTGTCGCCGAATGTCGCGGGCTACTACGTCGGCTATCAGACCCGCGCGGCCAGGGCGGTCTGGTTCGAAACCGGCATCGAGCAGCCGCTGGTGGCGCGACTGTCGCTCAATGTCGGGGTCGGCCATGCGGGCTTTTCCGACCCCGCTCGCAGCGACTACGACTACGGCAGCGTGGGACTGCGCTACGGCATCGACAACGCGTACGTCTATCTGTCCTACCTGCGAACGGCGTTCTCGCGCGCTGCTTTCGAGGCGCCGGCCGGCCCGCGTTCACGCTGGGTCTCGGCGCTGGTCTGGACGTTTTGATCGAGGGGTGGTGGGCCCGGCAGGATTCGAACCTGCGACCAAGAGATTATGAGTCTCCTGCACTAACCGCTGTGCTACAGGCCCCCGACCTATTAAATCACGTGATCACTTCGCGCGAAGCGTGACGGTCATCCTCGACTTCCGCTTGCGGGGAGAACTCCCGAGTCGAGATGAGGGGCGAGGTCTCGCCTTGAGCCAACGGTGTCGCGCACGCACCCCGCGCTGTCCCTCTGCGTGCTTTGGTCCGGGAACGCGGGACGCGTCTATTCGAGATCGAGAAACGAGCGCAACTGCTCCGATCGGCTCGGATGGCGCAGCTTGCGCAACGCCTTCGCTTCGATCTGCCTTATGCGCTCGCGCGTCACGTCGAACTGCTTGCCGACTTCTTCCAGCGTGTGGTCGGTGTTCATGTCGATACCGAAACGCATGCGCAGCACCTTGGCCTCGCGCGGGGTGAGACCGCCGAGCACATCGCCGACGGTTTCCATCAGGCCGATATTGGTCGAGGATTCGACCGGCGAGACGATCGAGGCGTCTTCGATGAAATCGCCCAGATGCGAATCCTCGTCATCGCCGATCGGCGTCTCCATCGAGATCGGTTCCTTGGCGATCTTCAGCACCTTGCGGATCTTGTCCTCGGGCATCTCCATCTTGATCGAAAGCTCTTCCGGGGTCGGTTCGCGTCCCATCTCCTGAAGCATGTGTCGCGAGATGCGATTGAGCTTGTTGATCGTCTCGATCATGTGCACCGGAATGCGGATGGTGCGCGCCTGATCGGCGATCGAGCGTGTGATCGCCTGGCGGATCCACCAGGTCGCATAGGTCGAGAACTTGTAGCCGCGCCGGTATTCGAACTTGTCGACCGCCTTCATCAGGCCGATGTTGCCTTCCTGGATCAGGTCGAGAAACTGCAGGCCACGATTGGTGTATTTCTTCGCGATCGAGATAACCAGGCGCAGGTTGGCTTCGACCATCTCCTTTTTTGCACGACGAGCCTTGGCTTCGCCGATCGACATCGCGCGGTTGATTTCCTTGATGTCGCCGACCTCGAGGAACAGCGCACGCTGGATCGCGATCAGCCTTTCCTGCTCGCTGATCAACGCATCGCGATGGGCGCGGATGGCGGGCGACCACTTCTGGCGCTTGCGACCGAGCTCGTCGGCCCAGTCGAGATTGGTCTCGTTGGACGCGAACAGCTTGAGAAAATCCTTGCGCGGCATGCGCGATTGCTTGACGCAGATTTCGAGTATGGCGCGCTCGCGACGACGGATCGCGGTGACCACCTCGCGCAGTTTGCGCACGAAACTGTCGATCAGGATGGCCGGCAGCTTGAGCTTGAGGAACTCGTCGGCCATGCGGTCGCGCAGGCGCTGCGCCTTGCGATCGGTCGGCCCGTGTTTCTCGGTCGCTTTCTGGAACTTCGCATAATAGGTACGAAGCAATTCCATGCGGCGCGAGACCTCGGCCGGATCCGGCCCGGTATCCACCGGACTGTCGTCGCTGTCGTCCTTGTCGTCGTCGTCGTCGTCATTGGAAGCGGTGTTGGCCGAACCATTGGTGTTGGCGGCAGGTGCCGAAACCGGCGCGGGGATCGGCGTTTCGATGTCGAGGAAGCCGGCCAGCACCTCGGACAGGCGCTTCTTGCCCTCGGTGTATTGATCGAATTCCTCGAGCAGCAACTGGATCGACCACGGGAAACTGGCCAGCGCGGACTGCACCTGGTTGAGACCCTCCTCGATGCGCTTGGCGATCGCGATCTCGCCCTCGCGCGTGAGTAGTTCCACCGTTCCCATCTCGCGCATGTACATGCGCACGGGATCGGTGGTGCGCCCTACTTCGGCAT
>JBAVZT010000349.1:0-1582 GCA_049588955.1 Rhodanobacteraceae bacterium
CGGTAACGCTGTGGTGGGGACTGTTCGACCACGAACTGTTCGTCGAGCACGCGGATCAGCGGTTCGGCCCCTTCGGACCGATCGACGGGCCAATCCCGCTGCATCGCTATCGCAGTTTCCGCAAGTCGGCGGTCGACGAGCGCCTCGACCGGAACGAGGAGCTCGCCGGCAAGCTGGGCCTGCCCCGTGCGGCCCTGGAGGGGCCGTCGCCGATACCGGCGTACCCTGTCACCGCTCCGGCCGCGGTACCGTTCAACGACCCCGACCCGTTCCAGGAACTGCGCTTCCCCAGCATCCTCGCCGCCAAGCTCGCAATCGCGGACTATCTCGGCCGCCCTCTGGCGAAGCTGGCCGCCGAGGATCTCGATTACCTCGAGGCGCTGCTCAAAGAGACGCTGGAACGGCGCACCATCACCACCTGCGTACGGGGCTATTTCCGCAATCGTGCGCGGCAGCAAGGAGAGGACGGCGAGCATGCGCGCTGAGGTGATGGAGTTCTACGGCCTGACACGCTCGCCGCGTGCCGTCGGCTACTACGAGACCACCCATCACCGTCAGCTGCTCCAGGATATCAAGCAGGCGGTCTATGACGGCGACCTGGTCGCGCTGTGCGGCGTGGTCGGAGCTGGCAAGACGGTGACGCTGCGCCGGCTGCAGGAGATGCTGGCGCGCGAGAACCGCGTCATCGTGTCGAAGTCGATCTCCGTCGAGAAGAGCCGCGTGACGTTGGGGACGCTGATCACGGCGCTATTCTGCGATCTCTCCACTGACAAGGAGCCGAAAATCCCCAAGCAGGGCGAACTGCGTGAGCGGGAACTGCGCAATCTGGTGCGCAAACGCAAGAAGCCGATCGTGCTGATGGTCGATGAGGCGCACGACTTGCACCATCACACGCTCACCGGCCTCAAGCGCCTGATCGAGATGGTGGCGGACGGCGACGGCAAGCTCTGCGTGCTGCTGGCCGGCCATCCCAAGCTGCGCCGCGACCTGCGCAATCCGACGATGGAAGAGATCGGCTACCGCACCGCGGTGTTTTCACTGGAGGGCGTCACCGGCAGCCAGCGCGAATATATCGAGTGGATGCTGGCCACCTGCGCGGCAGACAAGACGAAGGTCGATGCCATCCTCGATCCGGCGGCGGTGGATCTGCTGGCATCGCGTCTGCGCACGCCGTTGCAGATCGAACAGCATCTGACGCTCGCACTCGAGACCGGATACCAGGCCAGCGAGAAGCCGGTCGGCGAGGCCATCGTCGACTCCGTACTGTCCAAACAGATCGATGACCTGGAGCCGACGCTGACCCGGCACGGTTACACGGCGAAGGTGCTGACCGAGATGCTGGGCACAAAACCCGGTGAGATAAAGGCGCTGTTCAAGCAAACCCTGGAGGTCGATCGCGCCCGCGAATTGAAGGAGCAGATGCTCGCCGCCGGCCTGCCGCTCTGACCCTGGGGCCCGAAAACCGGTCGTTTGCCTGCCCGCCTCCGGCCACCCCAGCCGCCGTCAGTTGCAATCAGCGTGGGCACGGCCCCGATGATTGCGATCCCAGGTGCAGCCTTTATGGGTTTAGTCGCAATGATTG
>JBAVZT010000350.1:0-6521 GCA_049588955.1 Rhodanobacteraceae bacterium
AAGGCATGCTCGATCTCGGCAATGCGGAACGGCTCGTGGTAGGCCGTGCGTCCGAGCATCACGCCGTCGACGTGATCGAGATGCGCACGCACGTCGTCGACCGTGGCGATGCCACCGTTGATGACGACGACAAGCCGCGGATGCTCGCGCTTGAGGCGGTACACGCGCTCGTGATTCAGCGGCGGCACCTCGCGATTCTCCTTCGGCGACAGGCCATCGAGCCAGGCCTTGCGCGCGTGTACGACGAACACATCGCATCCTGCCGCGTGCACGTGCTCGATGAACGCGGCGAGACCGCTGTCCTCGTCCTGCTCGTCGACGCCGAGACGGCACTTGACGGTGACCGGAATCGTCACCGCCGCGCGCATCGCGGCGACACAGTCGGCGACCAGAGCGGGTTCTCGCATCAGGCACGCGCCGAATCGCCCCGACTGCACACGGTCCGAAGGACAGCCGACGTTGAGATTGATCTCGTCGAAGCCCAGCTCCGCGCCGATGCGCGTCGCCTCGACCAGCTCGGCGGGTACCGAGCCGCCGAGTTGCAACGCCAGCGGATGTTCGGCCGGATCGAATCCGAGCAGGCGCTCGCGGTCTCCGTGAATCACCGCCGGCGCGGTCACCATCTCCGTGTACAGGCGCACGTGGGGCGACAGCAGGCGATGGAAGAACCGGCAATGCCGATCGGTCCAGTCCATCATCGGCGCGACGCAGAAACGCCATGACCGCGCTTGCGCGGCTGCTACACTTTCGTTGGGTATCGGTGTCCGTGACATCGGCTGCTGCTTCTGTTTGTTTCCGCTCCGCCGCGCAACCACGAGGGCATGATGGCCATTCAAATTCTGCTCTATGTGGTCGCGGCCCTGCTCATCGTGGTCGGCGCGCTCGGCACCATTCTGCCGGTCTTGCCGGGGCCGCCACTGGTGTTCATCGGCATGCTGCTGGCGGCCTGGGTCGATCACTTCCAGCATGCCGGTACATTCACCCTGATCGTGCTCGGCATACTGACATTACTCGCGCTGGCGGTCGATTTCATCGCCGGCGTACTCGGCGCCAGGCGCGTGGGCGCGAGCCGCCTCGCGCTGTTCGGAGCAGCCATCGGCACCATCGTCGGGATTTTCTTCGGACTGCCGGGGCTGCTGCTCGGCCCCTTCATCGGCGCGTTGATCGGCGAGCTCTGCGCCGGAGGAACCGTACGCAAAGCCACCGATGTGGGCCTCGGTGCGTGGATCGGGTTCGTGTTCGGCGCGGTGGTCAAGCTCGCACTGACCTTCACGATGCTCGGCGTATTTGCGCTCGCCTTCCTGATCGGCTGACCGTCAATTCCGCATGGACATTCTTTCAGTTGACGTCGGTCTGAACGACGGTGCCATGCGGCAGCACCAGTGCCGCGAGCTTGGTGTCGCTGCGGATCAGATCCACCTCGTCGGAGAGTATGTGCGCCGTTTCGTCCAGCGCCACATCGCGGCGATCCTTTTGCGCCTTTTCGCGTTTGAGGTCGCTCTGGATGCTGCGCTCGTCCGGTTGCAATCCATCATCCGCGGGAAACAGGTTCCTGGGCCCGGTGGTGGCGGCGTCGAGGACTTCGTTCGGGTTCGCACCGGCCTGTCTTGATCCGCTTGCGCTCTTCGACGGCGCGGCCTCGGGCTTCTTCTCGCCCGATTCAGCCGAAGGATGCTGCGCGGCGGACTTGGCCTCGGCCTCGCGCGCCTTGCGCTTGGCTTCCTGCTCGTCGCGCTGCTTGCGACGAACGCTCTCGTTCAGCGAGACGGTCTTTTGCGCATGCAGCTTGCGCGCATCGGCCACCTCACTCTCCATGTTCCGCCACTCCCGGCTCTTCGCGACACGCGCAGTGTGACGCTCGGCCAGCATCGGCACGATCGGTGACAAATCGGCGGCAACGCGGAAATCGGCGGGCTTGATCGATGTCCATGGCAGGGCATTGTCATAGCTCGATTCGCCGAATTCGTTCGCATCCGCAGTCAGCGGAAACTGGATATCGGGTGTAACGCCGCGCAGTTGGGTGGATCCCCCGTTGACGCGGAAGAACTGCGCAATGGTCATCTTGAGCTCGCCGTAGGTCGGCTTCTCGTTGTGCGCAATATCGTCGAGATCGACCAGATTCTGCACAGTGCCCTTGCCGAAGGTCGGCTCGCCGACGATCACGCCGCGACCGTAGTCCTGAATTGCGGCGGCGAAGATTTCCGAAGCCGATGCCGAGGCGCGATTGACCATGACCGCGAGCGGTCCGTTCCAGGCAAGGCCTGGATGCGGATCGGTTTCCTCGCTGACCTGCCCCGCGGCATTGCGCACCTGAACGACCGGCCCCTTGTCGATGAACAGCCCGGTGAGATCGGTTGCTTCCGACAGCGAGCCGCCGCCGTTGTTGCGCAGATCGACGATCACGCCGTCGACCTTGTCCTGCTTGAGTTCGCCGAGCAGGCGCTCGACATCGCGCGTTGCGCTCTTGAAGTTGGCATCACCGCGACGGCGTGCATCGAAGTCCTCATAGAACGTCGGCAGGGAAATCACGCCGACCCGGTGTACGTGGTTGCCGTCCTTGACCTCGATGATCGATTTCTTCGCGGCCTGCTCCTCGATGCTGACTTTCTTGCGCGTCAGCGCGAGTGTCATGTGTTTGCCATCGGGTCCGGCATCGGCCGGCAGCACTTCGAGCCGCACAACCGTGTCCTTGGGGCCGCGGATCTTCTCGACCACGTCGTCCAGGCGCCAGCCGACCACGTCGGCAATCGGGCCGTTGCCCTGACCGACACCGACGATGCGATCGCCGACTTCGATCTTGCCGGACAACGCCGCCGGGCCACCCGGCACGATTTCGCGGATGGCCGTGTAATCGTCTTCGCGCTGCAGCACGGCCCCGATGCCTTCGAGCGACAGTTTCATCGCAATGTCGAAATTCTCGGCCGACCGGGGCCCCAGATAGTTGGTATGCGGTTCGATCGACATCGCATACGCGTTGATGAAGGTCTGGAACACATCTTCGCTGTTGAGCTGGTGGACCCGATCGAGATAGGTCTGGTAGCGCTTGTCGAGCGTCTCGCGAATGTCCTTTGCCGGCTTGTTGGCGAGCGCAAGGCGCAACCAGTCGTTCTTGATACGCTTGCGCCACAAGTCGTCCAGATCCGCATCGGATTTGGCCCACGGCGCCTTTTCGCGATCGAACTGGTAGGATTCTTCCTTGCCGAAGTCGAATCCCCTGGGCAGCAGCGAACGCGCATACGCCACCCGCTCGGCGACGCGTTGCTCGTACAGGTTGAAGATCGCAAATGGGGCGTCGAGGTCCTGATCGTAGATCGCGTCGTCGAGTTGATCGCGATAGCCGCTGAACCGGTCGATATCGGCCTGGGTGAAGAACAGCTTGTCGCCATCCAGCGCGTCAAGATAGCGGGTGAAGATTTTTTCCGACATCGCATCGTCGAGCGGCATCGGCTTGTAGTGAAAACGCGTCAGAAAACGCGCGGCCCAGATACCGGCTTCGCCTTCGTCGCTGGTGGGCTTGAGCAACGGCGCGGAAGCCGCCGGCGCCGGCTTGGCAGCGACGGGCGCGCCGCTCCAGACCGCCGGCAGCAGGGCAACAACAACAGCAAGCAGAACTCGACGCATCAGTATTCTCCACGGGCCACCGCCCGCATGCTAAAGATCAGGCGACTTCAACGTAACCGGCGGCATGCGCCATTTCATCGGCGTGGTAGGACGAGCGCACCATCGGCCCGGATGCCACATGCCTGAAACCGAGCCGCTCGCCCAACCGGGCGATGGCCTGGAATTCTTCCGGCGTCCAGTACCGCAACACCGGATGATGATGCGGCGTGGGCTGCAGGTATTGTCCGACGGTGATCATATCGACAGCGTGAACGCGCAGGTCGTTCAATGTCTGCTCGACCTGTTCCAGGGTCTCGCCGAGACCGAGCATGATGCCGGACTTGGTCGGAATGTCCGGGTGACGGTCCTTGAAACGCCGCAGCAACGCCAGCGAGAAGTCGTAATCGGCACCGGGGCGCACCTGCCGATACAGGCTGCGAACCGTCTCGACATTGTGATTGAATACGTCGGGCGGGTCGCTCTCGAACGCGTCCAGTGCGCGTTCCATGCGCCCCTTGCCACGAAAATCCGGTGTCAGGATTTCGATCCGGATGCCGGGGTTTTCAAGGCGTACGGCTCCGATGCACGCGCCAAAATGGGCCGCGCCGCCATCCGGCAGATCATCGCGATCGACCGAGGTGATGACGACATATTTCAGCCGCATGTCGCGAATCGTACCGGCCAGGTGCGCCGGCTCCAGCGCGTCGGGCGGTTTCGGCCGCCCGTGTGCGACATCGCAGAACGAGCAACGGCGCGTGCAGACCTCGCCGAGTATCATGAAGGTCGCGGTGCCCTTGCTGAAGCATTCGTGGATGTTCGGGCAGGACGCCTCTTCGCACACCGTAACGAGACGGCTCCGGCGCAGTCGCGCCTTCAGATTCGCCACCGCGTTGCCGGGCGGAATGCGCACGCGTATCCAGGCCGGTTTGCGCAATCGCGGCGCGTCCGCGAATGCCGCGCGGTTGCGCGCGATCTTGCTTTCGCCGAGTTGTTTGTCGCCGATCGTGGTGACGGCGATGGTCCTGGATTCAGTCATACACATCAGGCCGGCGTCTGCACGTCGGCAGTAAACGCAACAGGGGCGGCATCAAGCGGAGTCAGCCCGAATGCACGGGCCAGCTCGCCGATCAGGACATCCTGCACCGCGGCGAGCGATCCGGGGCCGCCCAAGTCTAACACCTGGGTGACCTGCAGGCCCTGATAACCGCACGGATTGATGCGCTGGAACGGTTCGAGATCCATTGCGACGTTGAACGCCAGACCGTGAAACGTGCAGCCACGACGTACGCGAAGGCCGAGTGCGGCAATCTTGCTGCCGCCCACGTACACGCCGGGTGCCCCGTCGCGGCGCTCGGCGACGATGTTCCAGCGCTCCAGCGTCTCGATGATGGCCTGCTCGATACGGCCCACCAGCTCACGCACCCCGATCCCGAGGCGGCGCAGGTCGAGCAGGGGATAACCGACGATCTGGCCGGGTCCGTGATAGGTCACCTGTCCTCCGCGATCGACCGCCAGCACCGGAATATCGCCCGGCGCCACGACGTGTTCCCAGCGACCCGCTTGACCGAGAGTGAACACCGGGTCATGTTCCAGCACCCACAATTCATCGGCGGTATGCGCATCGCGTCGGTCGGTGAAGGCCTGCATGGCTTGCCATACCGGCGCGTAGGGCTGACGGCCGAGGCGGCGCACAAGCAGCTTCGTCATGCGCCCGGTTCCGGCTGGTGTGGTTACAGCGTCCACCGCACGTCGGCATCCGCGCGCAAGGTGGCGTGGGCACGCTCGAGGGTCGCGCGATCCGGGCAGGTGAAGCTCACTGCAACGGCCACATAGTGCTTCTTGCGCGATGGCCGTTCCCTCTGGCTACCGGCCAGCACATTGAGCCCGAGGCCTTGCAGCATGCCGGCGACACGCCTCTCCAACCCGGTGCCCGCGTTGCCCAGCACCGTGATCTCGAATACACCCGGAAACTGAAATCCCTGATCCGACTGTTCGGACTTGAGTTCGTCCAGATTCTTCATCAGTGCGGGGCAGGTGCGGTGGAGACGGCTGATGCGGAGTCGCCCTTGAACCACATCCAGACGTCATCGTACAGGCGTTTGAAGAACCCGCCCGCAGGCTCATCGGCGAGCACGATCAGGGGACGGTCGAGCAGGATCTTGCCGTCCAGGGTCACGCTGAGCTTCCCGACCTGCTGCCCCTTGCTGAACGGGGCAACCAATTGCGCGGGCAGGTCCAGACTGGCCTTCAGCGCGTGGTAGCGCCCACGCGGCAGGGTGACCAGCAGATCCCTGTCGAGACCCAGCGGCACCGTATTGCTCACGCCTTTCCACAACACCGGGTTGGCCAGTGCCTTGCCAGCCGCATACAGCCTGTGCGTTTCGAAGAAACGAAATCCGTAGTTGAGCAGTTCCTGGTTGTCATCCGCGCGTTGCTTCTCGCTCGGTGCGCCCATGACCACCGCGATCAGCCGCTGCTCGTCGCGTTTGGCCGATGTGGCGAGGCAGTATCCGGCTGCGCTGGTGTGCCCGGTCTTGATGCCGTCAACGCTGTTGTCGCGCCACAACAGCGTATTGCGATTGTGCTGGTTGATGCCGTTCCATTCGAAATCCTTGATCGCATAGATCTTGTAGTCCTCGGGATAGTCGTGGATCAGCGCGCGCGAGAGTATCGCGACATCGTGCGCCGTGGTGTAGTGATCGGGATTGGGCAGACCGCTGGCGTCGACATAATGGGTGTTCTTCATGCCGAGTCTGGCCGCGTACTGGTTCATCAGTTGCGCGAACGTCGCTTCCGAGCCGGCGACATGTTCGGCCAGTGCGATTGCAGCATCGTTGCCGGACTGAATGATCATGCCGTACTGCAGGTCCTTGAGCGGCACCTTGCTGTTGAGCTTGAGGAAACTGGTCGACCCGTCGGTG
>JBAVZT010000351.1:0-1521 GCA_049588955.1 Rhodanobacteraceae bacterium
GGCAAGATCCAGGAGCGTTACGGCATCGCGAAGGATGCAGCCGAACGGCAAGTCGACGACTTCGATCGTTCTCTATAGGCAGGACATTGCGTCGCAACCTTTGCGGCGCGAATGATCAAGGAAGTCCATGGAAGGACTTCCGCTCATCATCCCAAAGGAGAATGTCGATATGTCGATCAAATGGATGGATCGGGAAGTCCCCGGATATGCCGACATCGGTTCGCGTGTCGCCGATGCCTCGCATGCGCTCATCGCCACCTTGCGTGACGCCAATCAGGCCGTCGCGAAGCGGAGTGCGGCCGGGTGGAACAGCGCGCGCGCGTTGGGTGAAGACGTACTCGTCAAGGGCCGGCACACGCGTGAGACGACGGCCGGTTTCATCGCCGAACGCCCATTGGAATCGGTGCTCATCATCGGGCTCGCAGGCGTGGCGATCGGGTGGATCCTTCGCCGTGCACAGGAATCGCGGGCCGACCATTCCTCGGCAAGGGCGTCGCGAGCCACGAAATCGCGCACGCGCAAGGCGCCGCGCAAGAGCAAGCCGGCAACCCGCTGACGAGGGTTCGTCCAGGACGCTGATCGGACCCGTCGCGCTCACTCCCGGCGGCGGAGGCCATCGACCGTCCTATTCCCGCTTCGATTCGGCCCGTCTTCGCCGTCACCAGGCGCGGCCGGCAGGGTGCGCCGCATTGCCGTGAGTGCCTTGTTCGAGCCGGCAATCTTCGGCAACGTCCATTTCCTGAAAGGGTGGCGGAAGGCTAGCGAGGGGGAAGAGCGACGAAGGAACAGGGGGAATCCGTATCGTCCATTCGCAACCCGGCGAGCCTCTCGGCTGGCGCTGCGCGGGCATCTCACGATCCGCCAAGGCGCAATCTACCAGAAGGCAGCTTGCGCAGGAGTTAAAAAAATCCGGTCGCTGCCCATCGTTGAAATAGCTGAATGTCGTCAGATGGGCAGCACCAGAAAAGTCCCGGAACGTCTGCGCTCACGCGCACAGTCGTTCCCGAATGCGATTTGCGAACGATCCCGCGCCGTTTGACGGGTACGAGCAAGCGTTGCGCGCAGCGGACGAAGTTCGCGCTGTGCCGCTGGGTGTCACGGCACGCTCCGGGCTCGAGTCGGGTTGACGCAACCTCGGCCCGCGGCTCTAATACGCGCCCCTGCGGTCGTTTGGTCGCGCACTTTCTTGCAGGGCCGCTTGGCCAGGTAGCTCAGTTGGTAGAGCAGAGGACTGAAAATCCTCGTGTCGGTGGTTCGATTCCGCCCCTGGCCACCACATTCGTGGAAAACCCTCCCGGCGGCAGCTCCCGATCGGCGCCGCGCCGCTATGCTCGATTCGCCGCGCGGCGTCCTGCATGCGAGTCCCTTCATCTGGGCCAGGACCATGACTTCCGGCCCGGTTGCGTTCGGATCGATTTTATTCTACAAGTGTAGTACTACTACTGTAGATGGCGGTTCCGGACATGGGCAAGAGGCCGAACATCACCTTGAGCGAGCTGCAGATCGCATTGATGCGCGTGC
>JBAVZT010000352.1:0-2640 GCA_049588955.1 Rhodanobacteraceae bacterium
GAACTTGAACCATCTGGCCAGCGCCCTGTTTGGCCTGGGCGACCATGCCGCCGCCTTTGCAGCCTGGCGCCGCGCGGTCGAGATCGAGCCCGCATTCGCGGCGGGCTGGTTCAACCTTGGCAAGAACCTCAAGGCGCAGGCGTGGACGGCCGAAGCGATCGCACCGCTCGAGCGCGCGCTCGCCATCGATCCGGGTCTGGATTCGGCCCGCATTCTGCTCGGCGATGCGCTGGCCATGCTCGGTCACATCGACCAGGCGGCCTCGCAGTATCGCGAACTGTTGCGCCGACATCCGGATGCGGGGCTCGCGTGGTGGGGACTGGCCAATCTCAAGACGGTTCGCTTCGATGACAACGATCTCGTGCAACTGGACGCCCTGGCGCGTCGCGCCGGTCTCGGCGAACCCGATCGCATCGCTGCCAGGTTCGCGCTGGCCAAGGCGCTCGACGACGCCAACCACCCCGGCGAGGCGTTTGCCGCGTACGTCGACGCGAACGCACTCGCACGCCACCGCTTTGCGTGGGATCCGGCCGCGTTCGGTGCCTGGATCCACGAAGTGGTTGCCGCGTTCGACGCGCCCGCGTCGGTGTCGCCCCCGGATCCCGATCTCGGTCGCGAAGTCCTGTTCATCGTCGGCATGCCGCGCTCGGGTTCGACCCTGACCGAGCAGATCCTCGCGGCCCATCATGAGGTCGAAGGCGCCAGCGAACTGCCGGATCTCGGCCTGGTGCTGAACGAGGAATCCAAGCGCCGTGGCCAGCCGTTTCCGCACTGGGTACGCGATGCGGACATGGATGACTGGCAGCGTCTCGGGCGCCGCTATCTCGAGCGCACCGCGCGCTGGCGCGTCGGCAAGCCGCGCTTTACCGACAAGTTGCCGAACAACTGGATGTTCGTGGGTGCGATCCGCGCCATGTTGCCGGGCGCACGCATCGTCGAATGCCGGCGCGACCCGGTCGAGACCTGCTTCTCGTGCTTTCGCCAGTTGTTCTGGGACGGCCAGCAATACAGTTACGATCTGCAGCATCTGGCAGCCTACTGGCATGCCTGCGACGAAACCCTGCGGCGCTGGCACACGTTGTATCCGTCCGCCCTCCGCGCGCAGGCCTACGAGGCGCTGCTGGCGGAAACCGAAGCCGAGACGCGCGCGCTGCTCGATTTCTGTCGACTGCCATTCGATCCGGAATGCCTGCATTTCCAGCACAGCGCGCGCAGCGTGCGCACCGCCAGTGCTGCCCAGGTGCGCGCGCCACTGCAACGCGATACCGCGCGCGCGCCGCGCTATGGCGCGTTGCTCGATCCGTTGCGTGCGGCATTGGATAAAAATCGAATTCGCTGATCGGCTGCTTTTTCGGGGCACAGTGGGGGTTACGTCGAAAGTGCTTTTTGCGTTTTTTCAGATTGGCCGAGCGTAGCGATACCCCGCCTTCCGGGGTATGCTACTTCTATACAAATCCACAGAGTCGCACCCGCTGCCCGAACCGCGCTCGCGCGATCCCGCGCGAACGGCTGCGCCTCGATCGCGCGCGCCCATCCCCGTGATCTGCGCAGGCAATCTGGAGTGGTGCGCGGTTTTCGCATGCCGCACTGCAACACCGCCTTTGAATTGGGGTTGACGTGACCCATTCAGGTAGCATGCGAATGGCATTTTTTTTGGATAAAAACGATGCCCCGTATGGCCTTGCGAAGGGTGCGCTTAATGTGCCTTTGCAGCATGCCTCGCACGCATATTGCCTTGCGTTTGTGGGTCTGCTAACTTCGCACTGCAACGCCAGTGGTTGGCGTGCCCACCATCCGATTGGGGAGTTCGTTACTCATGCGCAAGACTACGATTGCTGTCAGCATCACCGCGGCCCTCGCGGCGCAAGCCCTGATGACCGCCGACGCGGCAAACCCGAATCACACGAGGCCGCAAGCGGCGACCAACCAGAAATCAACCGCTCATTTCCGTCAGCCGCTCGGCTCGAGCGTGCTCTACGATCAGACGACTTCCCTTTATGGGAACGGCATCATCAGCCAGAACTTCACCTCGACCACGGCGGACACCTACAACGCCGCGGTGGCCGATGACTTCGTCGTAACCGACGCTTCGGGCTGGACGGTCAATCAGGTCAATGCCGCCGGTGTGTATTTCAACGGCTCGGGTCCGGCCGATTCGTTCGATGTCAATATCTATCCGGACAACGGCGGCTTTCCCGCTGCGGCACCGACGTGCAGCTACAGCGGTCTTGCCTACACCGAAGCGCCCGCCGGCGCGTTTTCGATACCGTTGAGCTCGGGCTGCTCGCTCGCCCAGGACACGTATTGGGTTTCGGTCGTGGCGAACATGAGTTTTTCCGCCGGTGGCGAATTCGGATGGGAGACGTTCTCGCCGGGCACGACGCCAGGCGAAGTCGCCGAATTCCAGAACCCGAGCAATTTCTTCGGCACAGGTTGCACGACCTGGACCAATATTCAGACCTGCATTTCCGCAGCGAGCAGCAGCACCGGGCTCCAGATCATCGGCGCAGTCGGTGGCGGTGGCGGCGGCGGTATCGATCTGACCGTCGGGCTTGCGCTCGACAACGGCGATCCGAATCAGTGCGGCAGCGCGACCTCACTCGATGTCACGCAGGGTGATTCGGTCAACTTCTGCTACAC
>JBAVZT010000353.1:0-1847 GCA_049588955.1 Rhodanobacteraceae bacterium
ACCCCTGACTGGCCCTGCCGCATCAGCCTTGCAGCATGAAAGCCGCGGCTACACGACGACCGTCCGCGGCGAGCAGATTGTAGGTGCGGCTTGCGGCGTGATTGTCCATGACCTCGACACCGACACCCCGGCGCAACAATCGCACAATGGATTCGCGCGCGGGGAACTGCTGGTGGGCACCGGTGCCCAGCAGCACGACTTCGGGATCGAGGCCCAGCAGCACTTCGATCGCGGCCTGGTCGAGGTCGGACGCTCTTTCGACGGGCCAATCCTCGATTACCCGATCCGGGGTGACCACGAAGCTGCGCGTCAGCTCACGATCGGACACCGTGATCGTCGCTGCCGCGCAGGCGCGGATGTACAGGAAGCCTTCCGGTTGATCGCGAGTCAGTTCCATCGCCACATCGGGACCTGGTTCGGCCGCCGATCCATCACCGCCGTCATGCCGGCAGGCCAAGGATCGATTGCTTCGGATTGCGTCGGTAATAGCAGGCGGTGTGCCCGATCGCGTGCACGAGATCGGCTTGCGCGGATTCGGCCAGCTGCAAGATCAGCGCCGAGCGTTGATCGCGGTCGTTCGCAGCGACCTTCACCTTGACCAGTTCATGATCCTCGAGCGCATGTTCGAACTCGTTCCGCACCGCGTCGGTGAGACCCTTTTGCCCGATCAGGATGATGGCGGGGCGTGCGTGGGCAAGGCCTCGCAGACAGCGCTTCTGTTTGGCGGAAAGCGGCATGAACGACAAGGCAATGCGCGTGCCCGGCGCAACGTGGCGGATTGGGCTACAGGGTATCATGGGCTTGTTTTTTCATGCATGCATCGCAATGACCATGGACCTCATTCCAATCGGCTCCGGGGAAACTTCTTGCAAAGCGCGGAGGTTTTCCCCACCGCACAGTCGCCTCGAACCGACCGGACGAGCAAGTCCCTGCGTCGCAGGGAGATCGACCGCATGAGGCCGCTGCTCTCGGCCCCCTCTTCGCGCTGCGTTCCCTCGCGGGGACCGAAGATGCGCCTGCGTCGGCGCATCCCGCGCTGCGCTCGGGCAGAGCTGCCCGAGCTTGCAGCGGAAGCCTCGGAGCCCTTCTGACATGGCGCGCAGCCATTCCAGCACGCGCTGGCTTCAGGAGCATTTCACGGACCCTTATGTGAAGCGCGCGCAAGCTGAAGGCTGGCGCTCGCGCGCGGCGTTCAAACTCGGCGAGCTGATCGATCGCGAGCGCCTGCTCAGGCCGGGCATGGTCGCGGTCGACCTGGGAGCCGCACCGGGCGGTTGGTCGCAGATGATTCGCGATCGGCTCGGAGCGCACGGTCGCGTGATTGCGATGGACATGCTGCCGATGCAGGGAATCTCCGGCGTCGAATTCGTGCTCGGGGATTTCCGCCAATCCGAGGCGCTTGAACGTCTGAATGAGGTACTCGCGGGCGTTCCGGTCGACCTTGTGCTTTCCGATATGGCCCCCAACCTTACCGGCATGACGGCCATCGACCAGCCGCGGATGATGGAGTTGGTCGAACTGACCGACGATTTTGCGATGCGTCATCTGTGTCCGGATGGGGTGTTCCTGACCAAGCTTTTCCAGGGCGCCGGGTTCGATCAAACCATTCGGCGCTTGCGCTCACGCTACAGGCAGGTCAGCATTCGCAAACCGAAGGCTTCGCGCGCGCGCAGTCCCGAGGTGTACGCGCTGGCGACCGGCAAGCGCGCCGGCAGGAAGTGATACATGATCATGGGTTGCTTGATTACCGCTTTTCGTGAACCGTCCGCGCGAGCGTGCGCAGGTTCTCCCGAAGGATTCGCATAAGTGAATGACATGGCCAAGAATCTGTTGCTGTGGGTCATCAT
>JBAVZT010000354.1:0-5460 GCA_049588955.1 Rhodanobacteraceae bacterium
CGGCGATCGAGATCAGTTCGGCGTGGAACTGCTGGCAATAAATGCGCGCGGTGGTATCGCCCTGGGCGCCGGCCAGGGCGCGTCCGCGCAGCGCGCCATAGACATGAATCGATCCGTCCGCGATGACTTCGGAGCCGTTGCCGACCAGACGCGTCAGGATCAGATCGCGACCACGTGCGTAGATCTGCTGACCGGAACGCACCGGCTTGTCATGGATCAGGCCGATGCTCGCCGCAACCGGCGGTGCTGAAGCCGCCTCCGGCCCGCCCTTCGACGGCGCCGGTGAAGCGGATGCGGGCGCAGCGACAACCGCGCGGTCCACCTGCTCCACGCGTTCGTAGGCGACGCGGAATCTTGCGAGTACCGGCAGATCGAGCGACTTGGCCAGCTCCTCGTTTTCGCGCGTGCCGTAGGACAATCCGACCGGCAGGAACCCGGCGCGCCGGATGCCTGCGAGCAGGTCGCTTGCCACGGCGGGTCCGGGCAGACTCGGCAATTCACTCAGATCGAGCACGACCGGTGCGCGCGCGAACAACTTCGGGGCGCCGCGCACCTTTTCGGACAACTCGTTTTCCAATGCGTGCGCGTCCAGTTTCTTGATACGCAGGTTCGCGATGCCGACCTGGCCGAACTTCAGTTCGGATACCGATTCGAGGTCGCGGGCGTTTCTTGCGTGGGCCATGACCGGCAGCGCGCTCAGGCGCCGCCGGCGGCGCGCGCGCCGACAGGTTCATCGTGGCGAATCGGGCGTTCGGTCAGCCACGGCAGGCTCGGCAATTGACCGGTTGCGCCAGCGAGATAGGTGTCGCGAACGAACGCATGGCTGCAAAGGTGCTTGGTCAGCAACGATACCCGGCGGCCGGTATCCGGCATCACCTGCTGACCAATCTCGCGAAATCCCCAGCTGCCGTGAAACAGGATCGAGATGTCGTCGTGCGGGTCAAGAAACACTTCGCAGGCCAGGGTCTCAACGCGAAGTTCCGCGTAGCTGATCACATCCGCATAAAAAACGCGTCCGAGTCCGAGGCGCCGATAGCCGCGCGCAACCACAATCCGGTCGATATAGGCGAATTCGGCACAGTGCTCGCGAAACCACAGGTAATTGGGGCTCGTGTACGCGACGTTCTCGCGCAGCGCCAGCAGAAAGCCGGCAATATTGCCGTCCACTTCGGCCAGGCGGAAGTAACAGGCGTTATCGAAGAACCAGCGAATACCCACGCTGTCGAGTGGAAGTATCGTCGGCCCGGCGGTATTGTTGAGGGCGAGTATCGAGTCCAGTTCGTGCGCTTGCACGTCGCGGATGGCAAGGGCCATGCGTTACTCCAGCAAGAGTCCGTTGCAGCCGCGGTGCGGCCCATGAGCGCGAATTATCGCATGGCCGCAAGCGCCTCGTCATCGCATCACCGATGCGATTGAGTTAAGGAAACGTAACGTCTGGTGTGTCTGCCGGAACTCGGCAAGGCCATGAGGCGTGTGACGCTTTGCGCAGTGGATTGACCGATTGGCCTTTCCGAAACCGGCGTCGGCGCGGTCCGGCAGAGATGACTTGCGGCAGGGTACGCGGCGTGTCGGCAAGCTATGATGTCGGCCATGAACTGGCCCCGCCTCAACCACGTCCAGTTGCTGCGCTACGCGGGCTTGTTCACCTATGCCTGCGTCGGCTTTCCGTTTCTGCGCTATCAGTTTCTCGTCGATGACATGTTGCGCCAGCAGCGGCCGGCGTTCTACGTGGATCTGTGGCTTGGCTGCTATCTGCTGTTCGGGTTGGTGTTCTGGTTTCTCACCCACAATCTGGGCATGCGTCGGGTGTCGTTCGCGCAGCGGTTCGGGCAGATCGTGTTGCTTCTGGTTCTGCACGGCAGTGCGCTGGCGATCGGCTGGCTGAGCCAGAGCGGATTGTGCGCGATGCTGTTCGCGGTCATTGCGCTGGTGCTGCCGTGGTTGTTGCCGCTTCGGGTCGGTATCGCGTGGATGGTGCTGCAGAATTTCTCCCAGCTTCCGGTATTCGCCAGCATCCCGTCGTTCAGCATCGGCGATGCGTTTCTGCAATCGAGCTTGTATCTTGGCGTTGCCGCACTCGCATTCGTGACCTCGCTGGTGGCCAAACGCCAGGCCGAAGCTCGCGATGAGCAGCGCCGCCTCAACGCGGAACTGCGGGCGACGCGCGCGCTCCTGGCCGAATCGAGCCGGCTGGCCGAACGTACGCGCATTTCGCGTGAGCTGCACGATCTGATCGGCCACCATCTCACCGCGCTCAGTCTCAATCTCGAAGTGGCGAGCCACCTGGTGCGCGGGCCGGCACAGGAACATGTCCGTCAGGCGCAGTCGGTCGCCAAGCTGCTGCTTGCCGATGTGCGTGAGGCCGTCAGCCAGCTGCGCGAGGACGACAGCATCGATCTGACCGAGGCGCTCGCCGGACTGACCGAAAACGTGCCGGGTCTGGCCATCCATCTGGATCTGCCACCGCGTTTGTACGTGGACGATCCGAAGCGCGCCCAGGTTCTGCTGCGTTGCGCCCAGGAAATCATTACCAACACGGTGCGTCACGCAGGCGCGCGCAATCTGTGGTTGCGTTTCGAACGTGATGGGTCCGGTCCGCTGGTGATCCATGCGCGCGACGATGGCTGCGGTGCCGCCCATTTCGTCGATGGCAACGGTTTGACCGGCATGCGTGAACGGCTTGCCCAATACGGCGGTCGTATCCAGATCGCGACGGCCCGGGATCGGGGGTTTGCGCTCGATGCGTGGCTGCCGTCGGAGGTGACGCCATGATTTCCGTTTGCCTGGTCGACGATCAGACGCTGGTGCGCCAGGGCATCCGCTCGCTGCTCGAGCTGTCCGATTCGATCCGCGTGGTCGCCGAAGCCGGGGACGGCAAGCAGGCGATCGAGATGATTCCGCGATTGAAGCCCGATGTGGTGCTGCTCGACATGCGCATGCCCGGCATGTCCGGACTGGACGTGCTCAATGCGCTCGCAGCCGATGACAAGCTGCCGCCGACGATCATCCTGACCACGTTCGACGACGATCAGCTGGTACTCGGCGGCCTCAAGGCCGGCGCGCGCGGTTACCTGCTCAAGGATGTCACGCTCGACCAGCTGGTCGACGCGGTCAAGACGGTTGCCGCGGGCGGCTCACTGGTTGCACCGGTGGTCACGCAACGCCTGCTTTCGGGGCTCGAGCGCATGCACAACGAATTTGTAAGCCTTGATCGTCCCGATCCATTGACCGAGCGCGAGACCGAAATCCTGCGTCTGATGGCAGGCGGATACAGCAACAAGGAGATCGCCAATTCGCTTGGCGTCGCCGAAGGGACGGTCAAGAACCATGTATCGAACATCCTTTCCAAACTCGGCGTGCGCGATCGCACCCGCGCGGTATTGAAGGCGTTCGAACTCGGTATCGTCTAGGCAATCACGGGCGGTGCGAGGCCGCGAACACAAGCGTAGCCACGACAGGCCGGAGTCAAGTACCATGCCCCGTCTGACCCGATCGCGGCCTTCGCAGTCGCGGGAGAGTCGGGAATGCGTCTTGAACGCAATCCTTCGGTCGGTCGCCGTGGGGACCTGTCGGCGCCGGATCAAGTCCTGGAGATGACTGGAATGATTCGTATCCTCGAAGTGCTGGTCTCGTTGTTGATTGTCCTGCTGCTGGCTGTGGTGGTTGCGGTTTTCCTGCCGGCGCATGGGCATATCGAACGATCGGTCGAAGTATCAAGCCCGCTGCGTCAGGTTTACGATTCCCTGAATACCTTCCGTCGGTTCCCGGAATGGTCCGCGCTGCGTCGCCTTGATCCGCGCGTGCAGATGAATTTTCAGGGGCCCGAATCCGGCGAGGGAGCCGAAGTCGTATGGACCAGCGGCTCACCCAAGGTCGGTGACGGCGATCTGACCATCACCTCGTCCACGCAGGACAGCGAAATCCGGATGGGGATCGACAACCAGTGGAGCGGCATGAACAAGGCCTACACGGTCACGTTGGCCCCGACGCATGGTGGCAAGACCGTGAAGATCACCTGGGCCTACGATGTGGACTACGGCTGGAATCTGCTGTGGCGCTATGCCGGTCTCTATATCTATGGAGATCCGGCGACGCATATTCAGGTCAGCTTGAACAATGTCGCGGCGATGCTCGCCTCGTTTCCGAACGTAGACTACAAGGATCAGCCAATCAGTCTGACCGATGTCACACGGAAACCGATTTTCCTCGTGGCGACGCGGGCGCCGCGCACGCTCGATGCCGTGGCCGAGGCGACGGAAGCGGCAATGAATCAGATCGAGGCTGCGCTCAAGAAGACTGGTCTCGCCAAGGCCGGACCGCGCATGACGATCACGACCAACTGGGGTGACGAGAATTACGTCTTCGATGTCGCCGTACCGGTCGATGCGACAACTTTCAAGATCGGCGACAAGGAGTTGACCATCACGGTGCCGGTCATGGACGAGGCTGGGAACTCGGCGACGGAAACCAGTGCGACCAGCGACCAGGAAGTCCCGCCGCCGGAAGCGCCGAACTCGCTCAAGCCGGGTGTCCGCGACGAGGACGGCTACCTGGTCGTCGATGGCAATGTTCGTGCTCTGCTCTGGTATCAAGGCAAGGCGCTGGTTACGGACTATACCGGCAATCCGGCCGCGCTGCCGTTGTTGCGGCGCATGGAAAAGGCCTACGCCGAAACCCACGGTTATCCGTATGGCGAGTTCGACGAAGGACGTTTCTGGGACGAACTCACCTCGCCCCCGGATACACCTGAGGACCAACAGACCTACAAGGTTTACCTGCCCGTCCAGATTGCGGCAACCGATGCGAGCGGACGCATCCTGCCGGATGCGACAAGTCCCCCCGCCCAAGGCAGTCCACCGGCGAATGGCGGCGATGCGCAGCCCGCGAACGGAACCGCAACGCCACCCGATCAAGGCGACAATCCGTCCACGGAAGACGGCTCGCCACCTGCGAACGGCGACGGCTCGGACGAAAGCGGCGGAGGCACTCCTGGATAGCAAATCGGGATGGCTTGAAACAGCCGTCTATCGCGTGCTTTCGGTGTCTTCGATCGGCCCGTCATAGTTGACCGCGACAACCGCGTAGCGAACCTCTTCGTCCGGCAGGTCGGCCGCGAATTCCTCGCCGAGACTTCGCCCGAGAGCCGCGCGCGCGAGCGGCGAATCCACGCTGATCCAACCCATCGGCGCATCGGTTTCATCGGGGCCGACAATGCGATAGCGAAGGCGATGGCCGTCTTCGTCCTCAAGTTCGAACCAGGCGCCGAAGTAGATTCGCGACCGATCATGCGGCTGCGTGTCCACCACCCGCACTTCGCCGAGTCGCTTGCTGAGATAACGCACGCGCCGGTCGATTTCAGCCAGTTGTTTCTTTCGCCAGGTGTACTCGGCGTTTTCCGAGCGATCGCCTTCGGCAGCGGCAGCAGCCAGCGCGGCCGCTACCCGCGGGCGTCGATGGCGC
>JBAVZT010000355.1:0-2708 GCA_049588955.1 Rhodanobacteraceae bacterium
CTATCAATGAGTTATGTGATATGAATCCTTGACGATTCAGCTTGCTCTTGGTAGATAGTTGTGCGCGCACGCCGGAGCGACGGTGCGCGACGAGCCGCGGCGATTTCCGCGGCCGAATCACTTCACACTCATCTTGGAGGAGGTCTTCGTGATTCCCTACTACACATCCCGTTTGCGCACGTGTCTTGCGGTTGCAGCGTTGGCGGTTCTGGCTGGCGGCGCTGTGGCTGGCGTGGCCAATGTTGGTGATGCACTGGGTGCGTCCGTCACCAACCCACCCTTGATTACCATTGCCCCGGCGACAACACTCGGACAAAACGAGTTCATCAACGGCATGTTGCCGTTTACGCAACCGTTGCATGTCGAGATTGCGCTCAAATTGCGCAACAAATCCCAGCTCGATGCATTTCTCGCGAACGCCGGCCGTGCAAGCACACCGGTCGCGCAACGGACGATACGTCCCGCGCAGTTCCTGGCCAGCTACTCGCCTACAGCGGACCAGGCACAGGCTGTGGTGGACTTCCTGAACCAGGCCGGGTTCGGCAACATCACCGTCGCGCCCAATCGCCTCCTGGTTTCGGCGGACGGAACCGTCGATATTGCAGAGGCCGCGTTCGCCACGTCACTCGCCAAAGTGCAGGCAGCGGACGGGCGCGAGGCATTCGCCAATACCGAAGACGTGCACATACCGGCCGCGCTGCAACCCATCGTGCTGGCCGTACTTGGCCTGCAGACGGTGCATCAAGCTCACACATTGGCGCGACCGGTGCAGGAAAACGGATACCAGATCGACGCGATCACCGGGCATTATCCGACTGAATTCTCGTCGATCTACGGCGGCAGCGGTGTGGCGACCGCCGCCGGCATAACCGTCGGCATCATCACCCAAGGCAGGCTGACCCAGACGATCAGCGATCTCAATACCTTTACTTCGCAGCACGGTTTGCCAACGGTCACGACGCAGACGATCAATACCAACGGCACCAGCAACGACAACAGCGGCCTCGGCGAGTGGGACCTCGACAGCCAGGACATTGTCGGCATGGGTGGCGGCCAAGTCGGCAAGCTGATCTTCTACAACATCCCGACCTTGTCGAACGCCAACCTGACGGCGGACATCAATACGATCGTGACCGCCAGCGGAAGCAATGCATCGAAGATCATCAATGTTTCCCTTGGCGAGTGCGAAACCTACACGCAGCAGGACGGATCGGCTGCGGCGCAGGATCAGAGTTTCCAGCAAGCGGTCGCGCAAGGTCAGACCTTCTCGATTTCCACCGGAGATTCCGGTGCGGACGAATGCGGCACCGGCGGCACCACGCCGAGCTGGCCGGCTGCCTCGCAATACGTGATCGCTGCGGCTGGCACCACTCTCAACGCGTCGACTACCACCTGGACCAGCGAAACCGTGTGGAGCGGTTCGGGTGGCAGCCAGAGCACGTTCGAACCCAAACCCAGCTGGCAGACGTTGTGGTCCGGTCCGCGTCGAGGCGTCGCGGATATCGCCTACGACGCCGACCCGAACAGCGGCTCGAAAATCATCGTGAACGGCAGCCTCGCACAGTATGGTGGTACCAGCCTGTCGGCTCCGCTGTTCGCCGGAGCTTGGGCACGCATGATTGCCGCGAACGGCAGCGGACTCGGATTTGCCGGTCCCCTCGTGTACCAGTTGCCTGCAGCGGATTTCCACGACATCACTTCGGGAAACAACAACGGGTCGACCGCAGGACCCGGCTACGACCTCGCCTCGGGACGCGGCAGCCTGATCATGAATCTGGCGGTCAACGACCTGGGCGGTGGTGGCGGTGGCAATGTGCCGCCGGTGGCCAACTTCACGTTCACGACCAGCGGCCTCACCGCGAACTTCACCGATACCTCCAGCGACAGTGACGGCACCATTTCATCGCGTGCATGGACTTTCGGCGACGGCGGCACGTCGAGCGCAACCAATCCAAGCCACACCTATGCGTCAAACGGTACCTACAGCGTCACATTGACGGTCACCGACAACGACGGCGGCACCGATTCCAATACCCAATCGGTAACGGTATCGTCCGGCGGGGGTGGCGGCAATGTGCTGCAAAATGGCGTCCCCGTCACGGGGCTTGCCGCCACGACAGGAGATTCGGTGCTGTACACCATGGATGTTCCGGCCGGCGCGACGAATCTCAATTTCCAGATCTCCGGCGGCACCGGTGATGCCGATCTGTACGTGCGCTTTGGCGCTCCGCCCACCACCGGCACCTACGATTGCCGTCCGTATCTTTACGGGAACAACGAGAGCTGTCCGATTTCGCCCGCGCAGGCAGGCACCTACTACATCATGGTAAGGGCGTATCAGACGTTTTCCGGCGTTACCTTGGTCGGCAGCTACACAGCCGGCGGCGGAGGCGGTGGAACCGTGCTGCAGAACGGCGTTCCGGTAACCGGCTTGAACGCGACCACGGGTCACTGGTCGGCCACGTACACGATGGACGTACCCTCAGGCGCCAGCAACCTGGTATTCCAGATTTCGGGTGGCAGCGGCGATGCGGATCTGTACGTGCGTCGCGGCAGCGCCCCGACGACGCGGCGCTACGACTGCCGTCCATATCTGGTCGGCAACAACGAAACCTGCACGTTTACGGCTCCCGGGTCGGGCACCTGGTACGTGCGTGTGCGCGCTTATCAGACCTACTCGGGCGTATCACTGGTCGGCAGCTACAACC
>JBAVZT010000356.1:0-2272 GCA_049588955.1 Rhodanobacteraceae bacterium
TGCATCTGGACGACAGCCGCCCGCAGATCACGCAGCTGTTTGTCGATTTCGTGCGGGGCGAAGCGAGCGCGGCACAGGCACTGTACATCCTCGGTGATCTGTTCGAGGCGTGGATCGGCGACGACGCAAGTGACGACACGTCCGTGCAAGTCTCCGAAGCATTGTGCGACTTGCACGTCGCCGGCGTGCCCTGTTTCTTCATGCACGGCAATCGCGACTTCCTGCTCGGCGACACCTATGCCCGTCGAGCCGGCATGGTCCTGCTGCCTGATCCGAGCGTGGTCGAAATCAGCGGCGAGCGCGTGCTTTTGATGCACGGCGATACGCTGTGCACGGACGACGTTGCGTACCAGGCATTCCGTGCAAAGTCACATGCGGCAGCGTGGCAACGCGATTTTCTGGCGCTTCCCATCCCAGAACGCAACGCGTTCGCACGCGAGGCACGTGCCGAGAGCGCGCGCTACACGAGCGAGGCCACGGAATCGATCATGGACGTCAATGCCGACGCCGTCGCATCCGCGTTGCGCATTCACGATGTGCGACGAATGATCCACGGTCACACCCACCGCCCGGCCGTGCATCGTTTCGATCTCGATGGCGCCGCGGCCGAACGCATCGTGCTCGGCGACTGGTACGAACAGGGCAGCGTGTTGCGGTTCGATGCAAACGGATACGAACTTGATGCCTTGACGGCGTAAATGAGTGCGCACTGCGCCGGGCCGCGACCGAGTGCTCCGTTTTTCGGTTGGACCTCATCCGCCGAGTGCGGCGTTGCGGCGTCGCTGGAATGAGGGCGCCGCTTGTCCTGATGTCTGCTATTTGGCAACCGTCCGCTGCGGAGACGATAGTTTGTCCTTCCGGCCATTCTTGTAGACCACGCCAATGTAATACCAGTAAGCCTTGCCATGTTCGACGTGGGTATCGCGCCACTGATAGTCCGATCCTTTGTCTGGATGCGCGCGAATCGTTTTTCGATTCTGAAGTACGAACGGGCCGTCCGCGCTGTCGCTGCGATAGATCTGGTACCCGTGCACGCCGCCTTCATCGGTAGTCGACCATTTGAGCAACGGTCCGGTGCCGGGGGGTGGCGGTTCCATTAGCGCGGGCTCATGTTTGATTGCCGGCGAAGCGCCGGACTTGGTGCTAGATCCTCCGGCGAGCGCAGCCACATGCTTGGGGTGAAGCGAGTCTCCTGATACGTCGTTGGCATTTGCGATTGCCGCTCTCGGAGGCTGTGTTGAGGCGTTCGCATTCTTCTTGCTCGCATCGGGAAGAATTTTCTTTGCTTCGCGCTGCGCAGCCTCCGCGGGCTGCGGCGCTTGCAGAATGGCCCAGACCTTCACGGCCAGACTGCGACCCGTGTCCGGCACGATCGTTAACGTGCCGCGCATGATGCCCGGCCTTTGGTCGTCCGCAATGTGCAGCACGACGGATTTGCAACCGAGCTTCGCCGGTTCGCAATCTCTCGTTGTTGCTCGGCCCTTGAAACCATCGAGGGTCATACTCCCAACGCGAAACGACTTGCCCTCAGCGTGCGTCAGATCAAATGCGACCTGACGATCCTTTCCGGGTGCCACGAACCCGAGCGAAACCGGGTTCTTCTTTGGCGCAACGGCGCCATGGATGTCGCCGGTCACTCGAACCCAACCTTTCTTCTGATATGGGGTGTTGATCGCGAGTTTGATGTAGTCGTCCAGCACTGCCCATGGCGCATCTTTCCGAATCCTCACATGGAGCGTTCGGCCATCCGGCGCAATCGTCGCATCAACGGCGTCCGGCATGCCGGTGATGCGCAGGATGCGAAAATCCGCATTGTCGCGACTGGATAACTTGATATCCCTTTCCGGCGCTTCCGACGCGATATTGACGTTTCCGAACGCCAAATTCGGCAGAAATTGATCCAGTGCGCTCAACGCAAAACCGTCCGCATAAGCGTACACGGCGCGGGCATCACCATCCGCGCGACCGATTCGGAAGTAATGTTTTACATCGCCAACACCATTGCCGATGGCAATGTGAGCTGTAACGTTGACCGTGGCGCCGGGTGACACGTCCGTGGCTGACGGGGTCGCCGAGTCCTCCGGTTGCCCCGCCTTGATGTCTATCGAAATTGGGTGCGTGCTCGAATTGTGCACGTGAAAAATACACTCGGTTGAATCGAATGCGTGTACCTCGCCGAATTGACAGTTGTCGACTGTGATCGGGCTAGGCGCAGTTGAGGCCAGCCCCGCCGCCAGGAGAATGTGCGTGAAAATCATTCTGTAGAATCCAA
>JBAVZT010000357.1:0-3044 GCA_049588955.1 Rhodanobacteraceae bacterium
GGTCCGCGCGTGCCGGCCGCACCAGCTCGTCGGGCATCGCGTGCAGGCGATCGCTGGTCGCGATTTCGGTCGCCAGCATCTCGCCCAGCGCCGGACCGAGCCACGCATCCTTGGCGTTCTGCGACAGATTGTTGAACGCGACGATCGCGATCGCGGTGCCGGGCGGTGCGCCGGGCGGCTGCAGTGGCGCTTCATGCGAACGATCGTGCAGGAACGCCAGAACCACCACGACGACAGCCAGTATCGCCAATGCGATCAGCACATGCGGCATGCGCGGCACCAGCGGCGCGGTGGCGGGCGCCGCATTCTGCGCGGAAGCGAGGCGTCGATCCCCATCCCGATCCGGAAATCGCTCCGGCTCCTCTGCAGTCATCGGAGATGCAGGCGGCGGCCTTGAGGGAAGCGGCGGCGTGCTGGTCGGCGACCCGGAACGAAATGCGCTCGACGCTGTGCGATTGGCGGCCCTGTCCCCATGCGCGACCCGTTGCACCGGGGCGATAAAGCGGTAACCGAGCTTGGACACCGTCTCGATGCAGTGCGCGTTGTGGCCGGCGCCATCGAGCGCCTTGCGGATCAGCCAGATGTGCTTGGTCAGGTTGGATTCGTCGACGAAGCCGCGCGGCCACAGCGCATGCATCAGCTCGTCCTTGCTGACCGCACGACCGGCGCGCTCGACGAGCAGGACCAGGGTATCGAACACTTTCGGCGTCAGCGTGACCGGCTCGCCATGTTGCAGCAGGCGACGCTCGTCCGGATCGAGTTCGAACTCGCCGAAGTGATAGACCGGCTTTTCCATCGCCGACATGGGGTTTGGTCACGGCAGGAAATCTGCCAGAAAAATACCAGAGAAACGCCCAGGACGTCGCAGCGCAGCAACGCGATCGTGCAGGCAGGCCGGTTGAGCCTGCTCCCCGGCAAGGCTGACGCAAGCCGGGCACGGACGCCGTGCAGGATGCTTTCACTCGCTTCCAACGGAAGTCGCGCCATGAAACGTATGACTGTCGCACGTCATGATCCTGGTTTGCGCCACCGGGATCAGCCGGGCTGGCGTTACAGGAAACCGCCAAACTCAAGTACGACGATTACTGGACAGGAAGCAGGCGTTCGCGCAGAAGTCGCCGCCACCGAAGAAGCTGGTGCGTTTCCGTCAGCAACCACTATTTCGGCGCCAAAGTCGTCGACAACCCTGAGGAAATTCATGATGAAACGGCAATCCCCCCGACATTCGCTACTGTCCTTCGTGATTTTCGCCGGCGCGCTCGCGATTACGGCGCCCACGCTCGCGAAGAACACCTGCGATGCGCTCTACAACGCCGGCATCAAGTCGGTGCAGGCACCGCATCATGTCACTTCGACCACGACCAGGCGCGGCGGCATACCCAGAACAGGCGAGGCAATCTATTCCGGTGGTATTGAATACCTGAAGCTCAAAGGCAAGTGGACGCGCAGTTCGATGACCCCGAAGGACAGGCTCGAGGCCGCGCAGGAAAAGCTGAAAACGCACCCCGACACCTGCACGTTCCTGGGCGACCAGACCATCGATGGTGAGGTCGTGAGCGTATTCAAGGCCCACAGCAACGAGTACGGCACCAACCAGCTGGTGCGCGTTGTCAAGTCGAGCGGATTGATACAGGGAGGGACGATGTCGCTGCCCGACGGTGCCACCGTGGAAACGCGCTACGACTACACCAACGTGCGGGCACCTGCGGATGTCAAATAATCGCCGATGCGAGGAAAACCACCGGCGATTCCGCCAGGCGCCCGGGCAATGAGCGCAGCGCCGGCCCATGCGGCAGATTCCATGGGCATCACATCAACCGGCGAACCCGCCCGGTCGTGTCTGCGCTTCCAAGTCTCGACATGATGCTGTGGCGGCGCCCCTGACAGCGGGCGGCAGGAAATCTGCCAGAAAAATGCCAGCGTGACGGACAGGATTCCGTGCCGGCTTGCCGGCAATTTCGTCTCCGCGTTGCAAGCAAGCGGAGTAACCAGAACATGTGGCACCCGCTGGAAATTGTCATTCCGGTGATCCTCGGGCTTTGCGGCCTTACGGCCGCGCGGGTCGGAGCTGGGTTTGTGTTTGGCGCGCCTCCGGCGGCAGCGCATCGTTTGTCTGGCACAGACGCCACGATCACGCACGCTCGACACAAGCCTTTGCGGGGAGGCGCCGGTTCGCACGCCCCATCGGGACTGTCCGGTTTCGTGAGCCGCGTCGCTATCGCGATTGCGCTGCTCCTGCCGGCGACCGGCATCGATCTCGCGAATGCCAAGGACGTACAGGCTCAGGCCATCGACTGGCAGACCAGTCCACTCGATCTCGATCTGCGCGGCATGAACGGTGAACGCTACGCGTTTCATTGTCCATCGGGCAAGCCGCAACAGAGCCGCGTCGCCGGCAGCGGACCCTATACCGACGATTCGTCGATCTGCACCGCCGCAGTTCATGCCGGCGCGCTCCACGCAAAAAACGGCGGCACGGTCACGATCGAAATCCGCCCCGGGCAGGCTCGCTACCCGGGCTCCGAGCACAACTACATCAGGAGCAGCGATTACCAGCGCCCATGGAGCGGCAGCTTCGTCATCGTCACGCCGCACGCCACAACCATTCCCTGACAACTCCATTGACACGAGGAAATCACGATGTCCGCCTCCATGCGTTTTTCGGCACTGGCTGCCATGACGATATTCGCCGCCTGCGCGCGTGCGCAGAGCCTGGACAGCTTCAATCCGCTGCCCGGCGCAAACCCGATAGCAATCGCGCTGCAGGCCGACGGCAAGATCCTGATCGGTGGCGATTTCTTGGACATCGGCGGAACCGTCCGTGGCAGGGTCGCGAGACTCAATGTCGACGGTTCCATCGATACGAGTTTCGTTGATCCAAACGTTGATAGCGAAGTCAGGGCAATCGCCGTTCAAGCCGACGGCAGGATCCTGATCGGCGGCGCTTTTGATCAGGCCGGTGGGCAACCGCGCCACGATCTTGCGCGGCTGAACGCCGATGGATCGCTGGACACGAGCTTCTTCGACCCGGACCTGCACAACGG
>JBAVZT010000358.1:0-4167 GCA_049588955.1 Rhodanobacteraceae bacterium
ACGACCGCTTCGTCGCGCCGTTTCATCTCGCCGTTGACGTAGATCAGGATATCGCGGTTGCGCGGATCGTCTTCGAAATCATGCGTGCCGTGGACCATCAGCCATCTCCGAGGCAAATCCGGTTGAATGCGTTACAGGACCGGCGCGAGCGCGGCGTTCGGGTTGCACATGGCGGCAAAGGCCTGGATTCGGAATCCGTCATCTTGGCGAGGTGCTCGCCGTGGCAGTGACGCCGGCTTTCAACATCTCGTCGAAGTAATTGGCGATCAGGGTGTAGACGTGCTTTCGCAGTGCCGGCCCCGACAGGCTGTGCTTGGCGCCCGGGTAGGTCATCAGGCGAAACTGGATGCCGCGCTGCTGCAGCGCGGCCATGAGCTCGGTCGAGTTGCTGAATTGCACGTTGTCGTCGGCCATGCCGTGTACGAGCAGCAGCGGCGACTTGAGGCCGCCGAGCCAATGCGTCACGCCGGACAATTCGTAGCCTTGCGGATTGTTCGCGGGCGTGCCGAGAAAACGTTCGGTGTAGTGCGTATCGTACAGTGCCCAGTCTGTGACCGGCGCGACCGCGACGCCGGCCGCGATGCGATCGGATGCCTTGGTCAGCAGCATCAAGGTCTGATAGCCGCCGTAGCTCCAGCCGAACACGCCGATGTGCGCCGCATCGACCCATGGCTGTCGATCCAGCCACGCGATGGCGGTCAACTGGTCCGCGACCTCGACCTTGCCGAGCTGGTGGAAGATCGCATCGGCGAAGCGGCGTCCGCGCCGCGGCGTGCCGCGGTTGTCGAGCGCAAACACGACATAGCCGTGCTGCGCCATCACCTGCTCGAACAAGCCGCCCCACGCGCGATTCACGTATTGCCGGCCCGGTCCGCCGTAGTAGGTCATGAATACCGGATAGCGGCCAGCCGGATCGAAGCCACTCGGCTTGTACACCTTGTAATACAACTTCTGGCCGTCCTCGGCCGCGAGCGTGCCGAATTCGGGTACCACGTGCGCTTCGTGATACGGCCAGTACGGATGGCCGGGCTTGAGTTCGTTGTGCTCGATCCACGCAATCAGGCTGCCGTCCGCTTTGCGCAACGAGACTTGCGGCGGCGTCGCCGGATCGGACCAGGTGTCAACATAGGTCCGGGCGTTGTCGCCGAACACCGCAACGTGCCAGCCGTTGTCGGATGTGATGCGCTCGGGGGTCGCCGCATCGCTGCCGTCGAGGCGAACCGCGTAGATTTGCTGCGACAAGGGATCGTCGCCCGGCGCATGGAAATACAGTTTGCCGACCTTCTCGTCGGTTGCGAGCAGCTTGTCGACATCGCGATTGCCGGTGGTCAGCGTGTGGCGCAGATTCCCGTCGAGTCCGTACAGATAAAGCTGCTTGTAGCCACTGCGCTCGGACGCCCACACGAAGGCGTCGCGGTCGTGCAGAAAGCGCAGATCGGAATTGAGATCGATCCACGTCGCGCTGGTTTCCGTCAGCAACGTACGTTGCTTGAGGTTGCGCGCATCGACCAGCATCAGATCGAGCCGACGCTGATCGCGGCTCTCGCGCTGGCAACTCAGATGCCGGCTGTCCGGCAGCCAGTCGACGCGCGCGAGGTAGATATCCTCGTCATCGCCCAGATCGACCCAGCGCGTGTGCCCACCATGCGGCTTGACCAGACCCAGCCGCACCACGACGTTGGGCCGCCCGGCGGCCGGGTAGCGTTGCTCGATGACTTCGGTGCGATCGGCGTAGACCTCGGAGCGCTTGACCTTGTCGACACCCGATTCGTCGTAGCGCTCGTAGGCAATCGCGCTGTCGTCCGGTGCCCACCAGTAGCCGCTCGCACGATCCATTTCCTCCTGGGCGATGAACTCGGCTTCGGCGTTGTGTATCGGACCGGCGCCATCGCGTGTCAACCGGTAGCTGCGGTCGTCGCGAAGATCGATCACATACAGATCCTGACGGCTGACAAACGAAACGTAGCGCCCGCGCGGCGATACCTTGGCGTCGATGACTTCAAGCCCTGGTGGCGTGAGCGCGCGCAGTCGAGCGTCGGCCCTGGCGTCGAAGTCGTAAAGCCACAAGCGCTCAGCGACGCCGAACAACAGCTTGCGGCCATCCGGCGCATAGCGGTAGGCGACAATGCCCTTGAGTGCCGAGATGCGCTCACGTTCGCGCCGCGCCTTTTCGGCATCGGACAGCTCCACGTCGTGCCCGAGCGCGGTCGAATCGACCAGGCGTTCGGTCGTGCCATGCGCGATATCGTATTGCCACAGGTCGAGCCGGTCCTGGTCGTCCGCGCGTCCGCGCAGGAACGTCACGCGGCTGCCGTCCGGCGCAATCTTCAATCCGCGCGGGCTCGGCCCGTTGACGTCCGGGTCGGACCAGATGCGGTCGACGGTAAGTTTCGCGGCCATTGCCGGAAACGCAATCATGCCCGCGACCAGAAATCCGACGGTGCTTCTCATGATCTCGCCCCGTGACCGAACAGGATGTGCTTTTCCGCATCGCTCATCTGCGCGGCGGGGTCACGATAGCGCGGGGCCAGCGCGTAAGCGCGTCCGGTCGCAGGGCGCTTCGCGATCGCGTCGAACCAGCGCGCAAGATTCGGAAAATCGCCAAGGACCTGATGCTGCGCCTCGTGCGGCACGATCCACGGATACGCGGCCATATCGGCGATCGTGTAGTCATCGCCGCAAATGAAGGCGCGATCGGCCAGATGCTTGTCCAGAACGCCATAAAGGCGCGCGGTCTCGCGCTCGTAGCGTTCGATCGCATACGGAATCCCTTCCGGCGCGTAGCGATTGAAATGATGGTTCTGACCGGCCATCGGCCCGAGTCCGCCCACCTGCCAGAACAGCCATTCGGTGCAGGCGACGCGAGAGCGCAGGTCATGCGGAATGAAGCGCCCGGTCTTGTCGGCCAGATACAAAAGGATCGCGCCCGATTCGAACACGCTGAGCGGGGCGCCGCCGTCGGCCGGCGCATGATCGACAATCGCAGGCATGCGGTTGTTCGGCGAGATCACGAGAAAGTCGGGTGCGAACTGATCGCCTGCGCCGATATCGACCGGCTTGATCGCGTAGTCCAGACCGGTCTCCTCGAGCAGCAGCGTCATCTTGTGACCGTTCGGTGTCGGCCAGTAGTAAAGATCGATCATGGGTCCTGCCGGGCACAAACCGGAAGCTTAACGTCATCGGGCCGATGACGCGATGCTGAACAGTGGATGCATGAAGTGTCCGCCGCAAATTGAAAGGCGCGCTGAGGGGGAGTAGCTTCGTTTCGCAATGTGGCAAATTCGCACGCGTCACATCCGGCTGCAAACCGGCAAAGGAGAAATGCCCATGAACGCACTGAAGCTGTTGGTGGCACTCGCGGCCTGCGTCATTGTCCCGCAGGCATTGGCGGATCCGTTTCCCTGTCCAGACATGGGCGATCCGGGTTATATCGGAATCGACTCGGCCTCCGTATTCCTCGATTTCGATCCGTCCGCGCCGAATTCCTCCCAGGGCATCGTGCTGTCGACGGGCAAGGTCGCATTCGTGCCCGACAATGTCTCGACCCAGATCGTCGGTACCACGATCGATATCCTGCTCGGCGGACACGACGACCAATCGGAGACACCACCACCGGTACAATGCCTGAGCGATTCGATCGGTCCGCTCGCGGCCGGATCGTACGCGGTAAGGGTGATCGTGATCCCTGACGATCCGGGCAATACACCGCCTTATGTCGCTGCGCTGAGCTCGCTTGACGTGACCGAAGCGCAACCCGGCGACAACGTCCCGTTGCCGATAAACGGCCAGATGACCTCGAACTGGTACGACCCGGCGCACAGCGGCGAAGGCATCATCGTGCAGGTCGCCGCCTATCCGCCGACGACGGACGGGACGGTTTTCAAGGCGCTGGTGTTCGACTGGTTCACATTCGATACCAGCGGCAACCCGTTCTGGATTTCCGGAAACGCGACGATCGATCCCGCCAATCCGACCAGCGTCACCGTGCCCGCCATCTACTCGGTCGACGGTGGTTTCGCCGGCGATTTCGGCGCAAACGCCACACAGGTGCCTTGGGGAACGCTTACGTTTTCGTTTCCTGACCTCAACCACATGACAGTCGACTATGACGCACCGCCGCAGCCGGATGCGACCAACGTGCCGACCGGCACCGGCACGCTCCACTAT
>JBAVZT010000359.1:0-1868 GCA_049588955.1 Rhodanobacteraceae bacterium
GGCCGGCGCCGCATCATCGCCGCACGTACCCCGCCGGATCCCCAATCAGCGGCGATCGGTCGAAAAGCAGGTAAGTCGACAGGATGTACATGTTGTTCGAGCGCGGCGGCAAGCCGGCGTGCTGGAACATCCAGTACGGCGGAAACATCAGCAGACGCCCCGCGCGCGCCGCCACATTCAAGTCGAAATCGCAAAAGCGCGTCTCGCCGCCCTCGGCCACATCGTTCAGATACCAGAGGAACACCAGATAGCGATCGGATTTGTCGTACATGGAGTCGAAGTGCGGCTGGAAGCAATCATCGGTTCCGGCGGTGTAGCGCTTGATCACCAGTTCGGCGGTCAGCTGAGTCGGCGGTATCGGCAGGCCGATGCCGATCTCGGCGTTGTAACGTTCGAGGTACTGATCGACCCGGCTCAGAAAAAATCCCTTCATCGCCGTATCCGCCAACGGCGTCAGATTGAGTTCTGTCCAGGCGCTCGCTTCGAGGCCGGCACGCACACCGCGGCCGTTGCGCGCCTGCGCGGCCTGCATCTGTTCGAATCCGCCGATCAGGCCTTCGCACAATTCGCGCGGCAGCGCATCGTCGTACCAGCGCACGAAATGCCGCAAGTGGTCGGGAGGCACCGGCTTTTCTTCAGGCTGCATAGCCCCAATGTTGCATGATCGGCGCAAGCAATGGCAGCACCGGCTCGAACGACTTGCGATAACGCTGCCAACGTCCGATCGCGTCCGGAGTCAGCGGTTGCACCACCTGTGCATAGCTCGGCGTGGTGATGAATCCACGTGCGAGCGCGTGTTCGGCGAATGCGCGCATGCCGGTCACGTCGGCGAGCCCGAGAAATGCGCCGAGGTTTTTGGTCTCGGCATCGAAATCCGTCACCAGCGCCTCATAGCGGCACATCTGCACGTGTTCCGGAAACAATGCGAAGTCGTGCGTCCAATGCTGCATGAGACGGACATGTTCCCGCGCGAGGCTATCGATGCTGATGCATACGGCAGCCAGTTGCGGATCGCGAAATTGCTGCATGTAGCAGCTCAGAATCGCATCGCATGGATGGCGCACGCAAAATACCATCGGCGCATTCGCGAACAGGCAGCGGATCAGCGGCAATGCAAGAAAATTGAGCGGATGCTTGTCGATCAGCCGCTGGCCGTTCCGCAAACTGGCGAACTTGCGCGCCTCGTCCCAATAGAGCGAACGCAACGCGTCGCGATCCGGCGTGGACAACTTGCCCAGATCAGCCGGATACTCGAGACCGCGCTGGCGTATCGAGCCGATCGTGCGCTGGACGAAGGGCTGTTCGTCGACCGAGACGAGGCTTTCATGCGCGGCCAGAATCTGCTCGACCAAGGTGGTGCCCGAGCGCGGAAAGCCGACCACGAATAGCGGCGAGTCGCTCGCGTCGGGGGAATCCTCGCACTTCCATGTGCGCACGTCTTCGGGCGCAGGATGACGCGTTGCGAGCGACAGCAGGCCAATCGGCGCGGTCGCATCCGCCGGCGTTGTGCCGGCAGTCCGCGCCGCATGCGCCCGGCCCAATGCGGCCATCGCCGCATCGGGGTCATCGAGCTTGTCGCAGGCGCGCGCGAGACCGAAATACAGCGTCTGCCGAAACGGCAGATCGATTTCCAATGCCTGCTCGTAGTCGCGCCGCGCAGCCGCGTAATTGTCCTGCCGCATCGCGACTGCCGCTCTGGCGTTCAAGCATTCCATGCGCGTTTGCGGGTCGGAAATGGATGCGGCCGCGGGCACCTCGTTCACGCAGTCAGCCGCCTCGCCAACCCGGTTGATGCGTTCCAGCGCGAGCACGCGCCGGGCGTGCGCGCGCAGTCGAATATTCTCGTCGGCAAACTCACCCTGCAACAC
>JBAVZT010000360.1:0-1871 GCA_049588955.1 Rhodanobacteraceae bacterium
GTGCCATCCGAAACGGCGGGAGACTTGCATGACGGCTTCGCGCTCAAGATATGCACGATCAAGAGAGTGCAGCCGCTTGGTACCGAGGGGTGTCCCGTTGGTACGCAGCCGCTTCCACCAGGCACACCCGATACCGGCGAGACGTGCGCGGCTTACGCGTGCCCGGAAGATCCGGCGGCCCCGGCGGGCCCGCACTCCGTACACCTGCCGGCGAACACAGCCGACCCGATAACTGATCTCGTCTATCCGTACGTCTGGCACGATCAGACCGGCGAGTATCTTCCGGCCTTCGCGGTGCGAGACAGCAATGCCAACCACGGCGGTCCCGGCACGGACAACAGCGTCTATCACCTTTCGATGCTCAAGTTCGTGCAGACCGACTCGGCAACATTCGACGTGCAGCGGTTGGAGACCTCGCTGATATCGCGCCTGAACGATTTCGAGACACACCCGGACGATCTGTTCGGTGACGGCTTGCAGGATCTGGTCACATCGGCGGGCTGCCCGGGTATCGACGTGGTCAACGGGATGCAGGGCACCTCCGGCTACTGGTCGCACAAGGTTTGCAGTGCCGTGGACGACAACACGTATGGCCCGACAGCCCTGGATGGCCAAACAGCAGCCAGCTTGGCGGTCAATCAGGCATTGATCGGCAGCATCAACGTCGGCATCGGATCGATGGTGTACTGCCCACAGGGCGTCGCCGCTCCCACGCTGGGGGCCCTGGGGTTGAGCGGGCAAGTGGACCTCAAGGGGTTACCAGACGTTCTTGTCGGAGACATCAATGGGGTCGGTGACTGCGCCGTCTGGGTGTACGCCCCGCTGGGATTGCCCACACCCGATCGCGAGTTTGCGCTCTATACGATTCCGTCGCAGAACGGCTATGTGGACTCGCGCCACTACTACTTCACCAGCTCCATGCCGGTAGTCGCCGACATGGTGCAGAACGACGGCACCGGCGGAAACCTGGGTTTCCGCTCCAGCGCGTATGGCTACACCGAGGCGATGTACAACCATTTTGGCCGCGGTTTTCAGGGATTCCGGTCAATCATCGACGAGACATCCACCCAGGACGCGAACAGGAGTATTCGGACGACCACGACATTCCACCAGAAGTTTCCGTTGACCGGCAAGGTGGAATTGGTCGTCATGGAAGCACCCAACGCGGGTGTCACGTTCCAGACCGAAGCCGATACCTGGATCTGCGGTCTGTCGGATCGCTCCGCCTGTCCCGAGGGAGACACTCTGCCGATACCGACCGAAAACACCGTGCGCGCCCCGATGCTCGACGAGCAGCACGTCGTCCGATCCGACCTGACCAGCGGAGCAGCGACGAGCGACATCGACACCGTGAACGCGGCGAGCCCGACCGCCCAGCAGTCGGGATGGGATCCCAATGGCAACGGCAATCTGCTGCGCCAATGGGTCAACAGTGCGGACGGCATGGCCGGTCTTCAGTTCGTCCACAGCCAGACGACCACCACGACGAACCACTATGCGACACCCACGAATGATTGGTGGATCGACAAGCTCAACGACACCACCGTCACGGCAGGCATTACCTACAACACGACCAATCATCCATTACCTGGCGGCGGAGATCCGCCATCTCGCACGGTGACAACGAGCTATCAATGGAACCCGGACCGCACGCCGGAGTCGCGGACCATGCAAGGCGACACACAGTCGTTAACGACGAGCTATGCATACCCGGCGACCAGCTACGGCCTGCCGAGCAGCGTGACGGTGAGCGGCACCGGTATCAGCCCCTCGCGTACGACTGAATATGTTTATACGAAGGACGGCACGTCGCAGGCGGCCGACGGTTATTTCGTCCTGCGCACGACGAAGGTGCTGGCGCAGACCACGCA
>JBAVZT010000361.1:0-3998 GCA_049588955.1 Rhodanobacteraceae bacterium
CGCGCGCGATGCCGATCCGCGCGAGTTCGGCTACACCGGGCAAGCCGGGTTTGGCGGCTACGTTGACCGGCGCATCGATTGCGTCGATCAACGCGCGCAGCTCCACCGTATCGCCAAGCCCGATCGGATAGATGCAATCGGCGCCGGCAGCCAGATACGCCTTGGCCCGCCGGATCGTCTCGGCCAGACGTTCGCCCGCGCCGGCGCCGAACTCGATCAAGTAGGTATCGACACGCGCATTGATCACGATCGGTACGCCCGCGGCGACGGCCGCGCTGCGCGCGGCACGTATGCGTGAAGCGGCGTCGGACACGTCGCGCAGAATCGCCGGCGACTGCCGGCTGTCCTCGATATTGATCCCTGCCGCGCCCGCCTCGATCATTCTCCCGACCGACACGCCCACCGCTGCTGGCGTATTCCCGTACCCGGACTCCATGTCGACCGTCACCGGCACCTTGACGGCACGCACGATGCGTGCCGCCGCGTCGACAAGCTCCTCGAACGGCGCGCGTTCGCCGTCGGCATAACCAAGCGACCAGGCGACGCCGCCGCTGGTCGTTGCAACGGCGGGAAACCCGACCGCTTCGAAAACCCGGGCGCTGGCCGCGTCCCACGCGTTCGGGACAATCAGCACCCCGGTGCGATCGTGAAGCTTGCCGAACGCCCGTGCCCTGGCGATCCGCTGCGTGTTGCGCATCGATACCTCCGTAGATCCCATCGTGAGATCCCATCGTGATTGCGCTCGATGGACCGCCTCGCGTGCGCGATCGCATTGAGCAAATTCGCACGCGCAGGAATCGCGTCCGCGCGCATGCCTCGTGCCGCCACCGGCGTGATGTTCCCGGCGACCCCGACTCACCTGGTCCGCAGTGGATTGGTGGGACACCATAGCCGCATCGGGATGCCCGGGATACGCCTGCGACGCAGTGACCGAGCGGCATGAAAAAAGAGGCCTCCCGAAGGAGGCCTCCAAACCTGTCAATGTTCGGACGGTTTACGGACTCTCGAATCCGTTGGCGAATATGCGGTCCGCCGGTGCATTGGAGCAGCCCTGCACACTGATGTCGTCGATATACCATCCTTCGTTGCCTATCAGGCTGTCGCTGCCGAGGCGGAACCGGAACTGCGCCTGGTGCCCGGCGTAAGTCGACAGATCGACCACCTCGTTGGTGTAGTCCTGCTGGCTGCACCAGGCCATGCTGCCGGCCAGCGGATTACCGAAGCCGTTGCTGATCGCGTCGTTGTACGGATCGGTCTCCAGCAGCGACCCGGGTACCTGTTCGAATGCTCCTCCGTCCAGCGCGATCTCGAGAATGCCGCCGTCGTAACAGGTGCCGGCCGGGCTGCCGCCCATGTTGCGCCAGTGCTCGAACTGGAACGTCAAACCATCCAGATTGGTCGGCAACGACACGCTCGGCGAGGTCAGTTGCTGGTCGCCGAGGGACGATGAATCCTGGGCGTGCCAGGAATTGGACGGACTGTTCGGACGCATCGTGCTGATCGCCCAGGTGTCGGTCCCGACGGCGGCGCTGTGGGTCCAGCCGTTGGTGCCGTTCTCGACGTCGTCCGTGAACACCGGCGTCAACGTTGTACCGATCGAGCATTCCCCCGGTGCGGCCTGCGTGATGAACGAAAACACCGTGCTCGCACCGTTGTCGCCGCAGACATTCAGCGCGGTCACGCGCCAGTAGAGCTGGGTGTTGGTTGGCAGCGCCGCCGTTGGCTGGAAGCTCGTCGTGCCGGTCACGGTTTCGGACGCAATCACATTGGCGAAGGCTGCATCCGTCGCGATCTCGATCAGGTACGAGCTGGCCTGATCCGAATCGGCCCAGGTAAACGTCGGCTGGGTCGAGACATTGGTCGCGCCGTTGACCGGCGTCTGCAACGTCGTTGCCGGCGGGATTTCGGTCGCCACGTCGACATCGAGCATCAGATCGCGCACAGTCGCGCCGGAGGTCGCCCGCAACGTGATCGTGTTCGGTCCCGGCGTGGCTCCGTTGGTCACGTCCAGATCGGCTTCGGTCGTGCCGGGCGGAATCACCGGCGTGACCGTGTAACTACCCGAGAATCCCGACGGCAGTCCGTCGCCGAAACTCATGTCGACCGGATCGGAAAAGTCGCTGACCGAACCCACCGTGATCTCGACCGGATCGAGACTTCCATTCGGTGCCGCGCATACGGTCTGATCGAGATTGGTCGCGGCCAGCGTGAACGTCGGGGTGCCGCACTGGTCGAACTTGAAATTCCCGATGCGCGTGCGCCAGTTGAACGACCCGTTGGTCGCAATGTATTCGTTGGTGTACCAGAACGTGCAATCGTCGACCGGGTCGACGGTCAGGTCGCTGTAGTCGCCCCAGCGGTTGAGGCCGCCGTTCTGACTGCCGGTGCCGTCGAACAGATGCGCTTCGCCCTGACCGAGCGTGCCGGCCGGATCGTTCACCAGGCGACCCGCGTAGCGGATCTGCGGGTTGATGCTCGAGCTCGATGCGCTGAAACCGACCGCCAGATTGCCCGCGCTGTCCATCGCGGCACTGCCCATCCAGCGCCACGTCGTGTCGGGCTGATAGGTGCTTTCCTGGAAGACCGTCGGCGAGCTGGTGACATTGCGCAGTTCGAACCAGCGGATGCCGGTGACGGCGTTGGACAACACCGTGAAGTTGCCCACCAGCGCTTCGTGGTCGCCGAAGTTGCGATAGGCCAGGCGGAACATCAGGCGATCGGCCAGACCGTCCAGGCCGGTGCCGCCGGAGTTGAGCTGCGGCACGCACGAGCGCCCACCGGTGCAGGCCCGGGTGAAACCGGCCGTGGCCGGCGCGCCGAGCATGTTGAACGTCGAATTGGCCGGCGTCGTGAAGTCCGCGTGGAAGCCGTACACGCGATACGTCGTGTTGGGCGTCTCCAGGAACGGGTTCGGTGCGCCTACCGGCGGCAACATCGTACCGTCGAGATCGGCCGGAAGAAGCGCATTGTGCGTATTGCCGAGATTGCCGGTGGTGATGAAGGTCGCCGGATTGCCCGCGAGCATCGCGGTGCGATCGAGCGCGAACGGTTGTGGCCCGATAAAGGCCGTGCCGGATGCGTTGAATACGTTCATCGACATGTAGTAGGCATCCGGCCACATGCCCAGATGCGGATAGTCGAAGAAGTTGGTGCCGAGATGGAAACCGTAGCGGTTGTAGGTGCCGGTCGCGTCGTCGGTGGTCGACACCGCAACGCATTCGTCGGTCGGTGTGCCGTTTCCCGCAAACTGGCTGATGACCCAGCGGTTGGCCAGCTGGTCGTACAGCACGACCGGATCGCCGTCACCCGACGTTTGGCACAGGCCGCCGAATCCGCTCCACAGCGACGAGATGGCAACCGGACCCATCACCGAATTGCCGCTGCTCTTGTCGAATACCTGCACGCCTTCGTTGACCATCTGCACGAATTGCGTGGCGCCCACTTCGCCATCGGTATCGGGTGGCGCGCAGTTGCAATTCACGCCGGGAAACGCGATGCCGTCGAAATTGAGAATCGGGCTCGGAATCAGCGGCGTCGGCACCGCGGTGTTCTGGACGACCGGATCGGGGCTGTCGATATGGTGACGCGGCACCGGCGGGTTTTCCGGGCCTTCGTGGGCCGCTTCTGATCCCTCGCCCTTGCCGACGTAGGGCTGCTGCATCAGCGACAGCGGTGCGGAGACGTCGTTCTTGTACGAATGAACGACCTGCACATGGCTTTGGGTGGAATTCGCTTGTTGCTGCGCCGAAGCCGACGCGGTTGCGAACAGAAGGAGGGCGGCGGCGAATGCCGTCACGTGTTTGATCAGTGCCATCGAGAATCTCCCCGAGTCAATATTTGCCGCTACCAGGCGCCGTCGTCGCGCGCCACACCATATGATTGCCTTGCCGGAGATTTCCGGCGCGAGGCCAGTGGTGTCGAATTCACAGCGCGTCGATCGCGTGCGCACGTCCGCCGGACGCCCGACCACGCACTAAGCCTCGGGGCGGATCCTGAAC
>JBAVZT010000362.1:0-2471 GCA_049588955.1 Rhodanobacteraceae bacterium
GGCCTCGGCCCACCGCATTTGATACTCAAGGAACACGGGCGCGGCGCGCATAGGGTGGGCCTCGGCCCACCGCAATTGATACCCAAGGAACACGGGCGCGGCGGGCTCAAGCCCCCCTATGGCGGGATTTTCCTACGCGTGGCAACGCAGGATTCCGATGTCGCGAGGGATCGTTGCGGACGCAGGGTCGTGGCATGCCAAACTATCGTCGCGCATGGGTGCCGGGCGCCACATGCTTTTTCACGGTGAACCTGCTGAATCGACGTGGTCGCCTGCTTGTTGAACACGTGGATCACTTGCGTGCTGCATTTCGCGAGACGCGGCGGGTGCGGCCATTCGATTTGGTAGCGATCGCGGTGCTGCCGGATCACCTGCACTGCATCTGGCGTTTGCCCGCGGGCGATGCGGACAACGCGGGCCGCTGGGCGCGGATCAAGGCAAATTTTTCGCGACGTATGCCACTTCGCGAACGGCGATCACGCGTGCGTGTCGCGCGACGTGAACGTGGGATCTGGCAACGCCGTTTCTGGGAGCACGTGATCGTCGACGAGGCGGATCTTGAGGCGCATGTCGACTACGTGCACGTCAACCCCGTAAAGCATGGCCATGTTGCGCGCGCGGTCGATTGGCCTTACTCATCGATTCATCGATACATCGTGGCGGGGGTTCTCGCGCCTGATTGGGCTTGCGATCCGACGCGGCACGGAAGCGAATAGGGTGGGCCTCGGCCCACCGCTTTCGATTCTCGCGGAGAGCGTCGGCGGGCTTGAGCCCGCCCTATGTCACGGGTTCGCAGGTGGGGATCGTGGGGCGGGGCTCGGCCCGCCATGGGGGATGGGTTGCAAGGACGGCGTTCGGCGGGCTTGAGCCCGCCCTATGTCACGGGTTCGCATGTGGGGATCGTTGGGCCGGGCTCGGCCCGCCATGGGGGATGGGTTGCAAGGACGGCGTTTGGCGGGCTTTATCCCGCCCTATGCCGAGGGGTTACACGCGAGGATAGGGCGGACTAAAGCCCGCCTTATGCGGCCCTCAGACGTCCAACGAGGCGAGGTCGCCCTTCGTCTCCAGCCAGTCCTTGCGGTCGGCCGCGCGTTTCTTGCCGAGCAGCATGTCCATCAGCGTTGCAGTGCCGTCGTCGCCCGCATCGTCCACGGTCAGTTGAACGAGTCGTCGGGTATCCGGGTGCACGGTCGATTCGCGCAGTTGCGGCGGATTCATCTCGCCGAGCCCCTTGAAGCGCGTGACGCTGACGGCGCCCTTGATTTTTTCGCGCGCAATCTTTTCCAGCGTTGCATCGCGCTCGGCTTCGTCGAGGCAATAAAACACCTGCTTGCCGACATCGACGCGGAACAACGGCGGCATCGCGACGAAAACGTGACCTTCGCGCACCAGCGCCGGAAAGTGCCTGAGAAACAGCGCGCATAGCAACGTGGCGATGTGCAATCCGTCCGAATCGGCATCGGCGAGCACGATGATCTTGCCGTAGCGCAAACCGGAAATGTCGTTCTTGCCCGGATCGCAGCCGATCGCGACGGCAAGATCGTGCACCTCCTGCGAGGCGAGCACGCTGGCCGATTCGACTTCCCAGGTGTTCAGAATCTTGCCGCGCAGCGGCAGGATCGCCTGGAAATCCTTGTCGCGTGCCTGCCTGGCCGAACCGCCGGCGGAATCGCCTTCGACCAGGAACAACTCGGTGCGCGAAAGATCGCTCGATGCGCAGTCGGCCAGTTTGCCCGGCAGCGCCGGGCCCTGCGTGATCTTCTTGCGCACGATCTGCTTTTCGGCCTTGAGCCGTGCGCTCGCGCGCTCGATCGCGAGCTGCGCGATCTTCTCGCCGACCTCGACATGCTGGTTCAGATAGAGCGAGAACGCATCGTGCGCGGCACCTTCGACGAAGCCGGCCGCCTCGCGCGACGACAACCGTTCCTTGGTCTGTCCGGAAAATTGCGGATCGAGCATCTTCACGCTCAACACGAAAGCGATGCGGTCCCAGACATCCTCCGGCGCGAGCTTGACGCCGCGTGGCAGCAGGTTCCGGAAATCGCAGAATTCGCGCAGCGCATTGGTCAGCCCGGTGCGCAGGCCGTTGACGTGCGTACCACCTTGCGCGGTCGGAATCAGGTTGACGTAGCTTTCCTGCACGAGCTCGCCTTCGGGCAGCCAGGCCAGCACGAAATCCATGCTCGCGTTTTCGCGCGCGAAGGATTCGGCGTAGAGCTCGGCGGGCAGTCGCACGGCATCACCGAGCAGGGATTGCAGATAATCGGCCAGGCCGTCCTGGTAGTGCCATTCGGACACCTCGCCGCCGGCCTCGTCGGTCAGGCGCATGGTGAGGCCGGCGCACAGCACCGCCTTGGCGCGCAGCACGTGCTTGAGTTTCGGCAGCGCGAACTTCGGGCTGTCGAAATATTTCGGATCGGGCCAGAATTGAAGCGTGGTGCCGGTCTGCTTGCGCGGCACCGTTCCGATGG
>JBAVZT010000363.1:0-2883 GCA_049588955.1 Rhodanobacteraceae bacterium
CCGATAGGCAGCCGGTTGCGAATCGCGTATCCGCCGGCGAGGAATCAAACGCGGCAGCGCCTATTTCAGGTAGCGCTCCATCCATGCGACCCAGCGCCGGTACACATCGGTACTGCGCACGATGTCGTGCGGAAAATGGGTGTCGACCGGATAGGCGTAGAACTCGACGGTGACGCCGTTGTCGCGCAAGGCGTGGAACCACTCGTAGCTGTTGATCAGCGGCACGTTGGGATCGCCGACGTCGCCCATGATCAGGGTCGGCGCGGTGACCTTGGCTGCGCTCTCGATGGGTGACTGCTCGCGCCAGATACGCGCGTATTTCGCGGACCACGGCGAGCCGCCGAAGAAATAGGTGTCGCCGGTCTGGTAGTAGGCAACCGTGTAATCCATCACCCAGTCGGTCAGCGCGGCGCCCGAGACGGCGGCTTTCCAGACCTTGTAGTGACCTGTCAGCCAGGTGGTCATGTAGCCGCCGTAGGACCAGCCCGTGACGCCAATGCGATCGGTATCGACGTTGCCGAGTTTCTCGACGGCGGCGAGGCCGGCCATGACATCCTCGCCGGGCCCCTTGCCGGTGTCGCGATAGATCGCGTGCTGGTAGGTATCGCCGAGATTGGTGCTGCCGCGGTAATTCGGCTGGAACACGACGAAGCCGACGCCGGCGAGAAGTTGCGGCAACGGCGAGAAGCCGACGCCGCTCGAACTTTCCGGGCCACCATGGATGACCAGCACCAGCGGATACTTTCTGCCCTCGGTGTATCCCACCGGCAAGGTCAGCGCGCCGTCCTCGTGGAAGCCGTCGGGGCCGTTCCAGTCGAGCGATTGCGTCCGGCCGAGCGCAAGGTCGTCGACGAACGCGTTGACGTTGGTCAGGCGTCGCGGCTTGGCGTCGACCGAATCCATGACATAGAGTTCGGCCGGGTGCGTCGCGGTGCTGCCGACGAAAGCGATGGCGCCATTGTGCGACACGCTCACCTGCGCACTTGCCTCGACGTCGCCAAGATCGAGACTGCGCGCCGCTCCCGTGAGCGGCTGCTCCCACAGCGCGGCGTGCGTGCCCTGCGCGCCGGCAAGTACCAGCGCGTTGCCGTGCGGCAGCCATGCATAGCTGTTGAAATTGCGTGCGAGCGCAGCGGTTGCATCGCGCGTTTTCCCGGCGTTGCCGACGTAGACGGCATTGCCGTTGTTCTCGTCGCCGCCGCGCGGGCGAAGGTACGCAAACGTATCGCTGTCCGGCGCGAAGTCGAAATCGATCGCGCCGTGCGTCGTTACCAACGCGCGCGGTTCGCCACCAGCGATATCGACCACCTCGACGACCGACTGGAACGATGGTCCCCAATACGGATTCGGGAATCGCACGAAGGCGATGCTGTGGCCATCGCGGCTCCATGCCGGATCCGGCGCGGAATCCTGCTGGTCGGTCTCGAGGCTGAAGTCGCCTTTGGTCAGCCGCGTGGATTTTCCGCCTGCGCTCGCCACGATCCAAAGATGCCAGGGCGTCAGCGCCTTGCGTGTCAGGAAGTGATTGTCGGTGACCTTGAACGCGTCGTCGTGGTGCTTGATCGCCTTCGCGTTGGCCGGCTCGTCTTCGCTGATGAATGCAATCCGGGTGTCGTCCGGGCTCCAGGAAAACGCATCCACCCCGCGTTTGGCATGCGTGACGCGGATCGGATCGCCGCCGTCCATCGGCATGACGAAGATCTGTTGCTGGTGTTTATCGTCGCTACCGATCCCGTTGTCATCGTCCTTCGAATCGGAACCGATTGCAGGCGTCGGATCGGGCAGGGCATCCTTCGCGATGAAGCCGAGCCGCGCGCCATCGTGCGACCAGTGCAGCGATGCGATGCCGGAACGGTGCCAGGTCGCGGCACGCCGCGAGCCGGTCGCGACATCGACCAGATCGATTTCCTGTTTGCTCTTGTCCGACTTCCAGTCCGGCGCCGAGACGATGACGGCGATCCGTTTGCCATCCGGCGAAATCTGCGGATCGCTCAAGCTCACGAGCTTGCGCAGGTGGCTCAACTGAAACGATGCCTTGCCGGGCGCGGCGTGCGCCGACAGCGAGCCGGTGCACACCACCAGGACAGCGAAGACAAGACAGCCGGCAATCCTCATGACAAGTTCCTTTGCTAGAACGCGACGGCGAATGATAGCGTGCCGTCGCAAAATGCTGGTGTGGTTCGGCAAGACTGAGGCGCAGCTGCGACAGGCGGTTGTCGCACGTGGTGCGAATCCGGCAGCAGCAAGTCGCCGGCTTGGACGGCGGCACACGACTCCGGAGGTAATCCCCTCGTTACGGGGATTCGAAGCCGTCGGCGAAGATCGCGTCGAGCGGGCGGGTGCCCACCGCGACCGCTGTGACGGGAACATCGACGCCCAACGGCCCGATGAGTGTCGCCTGTCCCAGGACCGTGTCGACGGAGTACAAGTTGTTGACGCCGCTTGGCGCGCTGACCATATAAAGAGAGTCGCTGGAGCGATCGAAATCCATGCTGCTCGTGTCGTCGACATCGAACCCGAGCGGTCCGATGGTTTCGATGGTACCGGTGCCGTTGTCGATGCGTTCGAGCGCGCTGGTCGTATGATCGAGCAGATAGATGGTGCCGGTCGAATCGATCGCCATCGACTGCACGCAGGTGCCGGTGAGTGGACCGATCAGCGTCGCCGCGCCGGTGGCGAGATCGATCGAGTAAAGCGCGCTGTCGGTGCAACCGGATAGCGGTTTCACCGCCAGCGTGCTGCCATCGGTCGGGTCCCAGCGCATGCTCACTTGAGCGCCGCTCAGGCCGCCCGTGCTGCCGATGGCCGTCGTTGTGCCGTTTGTGGTGTCGATCGTGTACAGCGTCCCGGACGAGGACTCGATCGCGTATTCGTGGCTGGAGT
>JBAVZT010000364.1:0-2601 GCA_049588955.1 Rhodanobacteraceae bacterium
CATGCGGCCCATGCACGGTTGTCGCGCAGCCTGACCGGCATTGCGCTCGACGCACCGGTGCCGACCGACGCGCGCGATTACCTTCGACGGCCGCCGGACAACGAAGGCATCAATGTCCTGTTCGAACGGCTGCGACTCGGGCCGCTGACGCGCGCTCGCGTGCGCGCACTTGCGGCGAACGATGAACGCGGACACACCATCCAGGCCTCGTAGGAAAGGTTGAGTGCAGCGACACCGTCGGAGTCGGCGCGGCGCGGCGCAACCCATGGGTGTGCTCAACCCATCCCGCACAGCGCTCAGTGCGCGGCTTGGCCGTTACCGTCCTTGCCACCGGCCGGCCGCGCTCCGGTCTTCTCTTTCAACAGCTTTTCGCGCTGCGCAGGCGTCGCCACCGGGATCGGCGTGACCGCGGTGCCGATTCCGGATTTGTCCCAGGCAAACCGAAGATCGCTCTTGAACACCCGCACCGGTTGCAGTTTCGAGACGGCCTTCGGATCGCCGTACTGGTCGTAGCGGTTCTTCTGGCTGTTGGCGATGAAATACAGCGAATCGCCATCGATCGCACCGTAGGTCGGCAGCGTGAAATTCGGATTGGCGGCGTCGAGCGGCATGACCTTGGTGATGTCGTGTCCGTTGGCGCTCAGACGAAGTCGCATGATGCGCGGCGGCGACATGCCGTTCTCGATCGCGACCAGATTGTTCTGGTACCAGTACAAACCGTCGATGCCGCCAAGCACCAGCGCGGCCGGATCGTATCTGAGATCGAACCCGGTGCCCTGCTTGAGATCGACCCCGAAAATACCCAGCGCATAATCGGCGAAATACAAAAAGCGCCCATCGTCGCTGACGGCGAGGCCACGCACGCTGGTCAGGCGCGGATTGGCGACCAGCAGTTTCAGCTTGCCGCCGTCGACGCGATAAATCTCGTTGCGCACGCCGTCGGCGACGAAAGCCTCGCCGGTCTTGCCGACTGCAACACTGGACAGCGTATGCGCCTTGCCGTCCGGCGGCAGCAGCATCTTGTCGACGAGCTTGCCGGTCGACAGGTTGAACTGGAACAGGCCGGCCTTGCCGTAATCGTCCTGCTTGAATCCCTTGAAATAGACCGACGAGGTGCTCGCCACATAGAGCAGATTGCGCGCGGGATCGGCCGCCATCGCATACACGCTCCACAGGCCGTTGCCGGCGTCAGGCACGATGAAAGGCTCGAGCTTGCCGCCTTTGCCGACCCGCTCAATGCTGCCGTCGCGCACGCTTCCGACGAGAAACTGCCCGCGCTTGGGATCGTAGGCGAGCGAGTCGTACAGGGTATCGCCCTTCGGCAGCGTGAACGCGACCTTGCCTTCGCCGAACGGCTTGAGATTGGCCTTGAGATTGGCCACGACATAGGCCCACACCTTGGTATCGGCAACCTTGTCGAAGCGCTTGTCGTGCGCAAGATCGTAGCCGAAACCCTGCCGCTGCATTCTCAGGAGCAGATCGTACGTCTTGGACTTCTCATCCTGCTTTGCGTACAACGTCGCCAGAGCCAGTTTTGCGTCGCCCGAATTCGGCGTCAGCTCGGTCAGGTGTTGCAGGGTCCAGATCAGGCGTTGATCGTCGCCGTCGGCGCGATACGCAGCCGCCAGACGCGTCAGTACCGCCGGTACCGTGACCCCTTTGATCTGCGATTCGCTGAGCGTGGACGGGTCCGGCGCCGCACCGGGACGCACGCTGCCGCCTGGTGTCTGCGCGAACGCGGTCGCCGCGGAACACGTCAGCGCGAGACAAAACCACAGTCGCTTGATCGTCATCGAGGGACGCTTGATCGAGTTGGGCTTCATTGACTTACCGTGGGAAACTGGCGAAATGGCAAAGACCCGCCAACCTGTCGAAAAGTTCATCAGCGAAGGATCGCCGGAACGCCGAGGCAAGCCGAGCACCATGACGGAAACCGAAACGCTTTGCAACGGGACCTGGCTGCGCCTGAAACGCCGCGGTCGCTGGGAGTTTGCCGAACGCACCAACGACGGCGGCGGGGTCATCATTGTCGCCGTGACTCCGCAGGACAGGTTGCTGTTCGTCGAGCAATACCGCGCCGCGATCGAAGGACGCAGCATCGAGATGCCGGCCGGCCTGGTCGGCGATCTGGCCGACAGCCCGCACGAAAAAGCCGTCGACGCGGCTCGACGCGAACTGCTCGAGGAAACCGGTTATGCGGCCGGCCGCATCGAGTTCCTCATGGCCGGACCCTCGTCATCGGGCATGAGCAACGAGATCATGGCATTCGTGCGCGCGTTCGATCTTGTCCGTGTCCACGCCGGCGGCGGCGACGACAGCGAAGACATCACGGTTCACGAGGTGCCGCGCGCCGACGCGCCACGCTGGCTGCTCGAGAAAATGCATGAAGGCTACTCGGTCGACCCCAAGATGTTTGCGGGTCTTTATTTTCTCGATCACGGCGAGGAGCTGTTCGGCAGCGACCCTTGAACCGCCGCGATGGATCCAGCGACTACACTCGCATGGACCTGTTCCTTCTCCCCGCGGTGCGGGACGAGGCGCCTCCTCATTTTCCCTTCTCCCCGCGCGCGGGGAGAAGGTGCCCGAAGGGCGGATGAGGGG
>JBAVZT010000365.1:0-6423 GCA_049588955.1 Rhodanobacteraceae bacterium
ATTCAGGATACGCCGTTCTTCTGATGCGCCGTTTCCCGCCGCTCAGCCGCTTTAAACCGCATATCGTACGCTGGGCTGCGCGGCTTCCGCAGGATGACTGAAGTTTCCATTGGACCGTGGAAACTTCGCTTGGTTGGGCTGAGCGACTCAATGGTGGCTCACACAAGTATTCGGATGAGCAATGCCACATTCCATTGTTCAACAAGCCGGGCAATCGATGGGGTGTTCCATTTTCCGCCAATATGCAGATAATGGGCCGGGGATCAGGATCGGTGCGCAAGCTGCGCGCGGTAACGCATAGATCGTTGCATCGCGCTCGATCGGCAACCGTGCACCGGGGGAGGCGCCATGAAGCGGCAACGCCTGGCAGCATTCATCGGAAAGGTCGGCATGCGCGGTATCCTGGCGAAATGCCTGCCGGCCAAGGGCATCGTCGGGCTCAATTACCATCGCATCGGCGACGGCAGTCGGTCGAATCTCGATCGCGGACTGTGGAGCGCAACCCGGGAGAGTTTCGATCAACAGCTCGCCTACCTGAAACGCAATTGCGATGTCATTGCGCCGGCCGACATCGACGAGGCCCGCAAGGACGCCCGCAGCCTGCACGTGCTGGTGACATTCGACGACGGTTATCGCGACAACTACGAAGTCGCATTTCCGGCATTGCAGCGTCACGGCATTCCGGCCACATTCTTCATCGCTACCGGCTTCATCGACCAGCCGCGCTTGCCCTGGTGGGACGAAATCGCTGCCATCGTGCGTTTCTCGCCGCGCGACACGCTGGAACTCGATGGCTGGCTGTCAGAACCGCTTCCAATTCGCCTTGGCGAGCGCCAGCAAACCATTGAAACGCTGCTTGCGCTCTACAAGTCGCTGCCGACGGCGCGAGCCAAGAGTTTTATCCATGACTTGCGTGCGAGTGCGGCGGCGCCGACAACGCAACCGGCGGCCGAGCGGCTCTGGATGACCTGGGACATGATTCGCGACCTGGCTGCGCATGGCATGACGATCGGCGGTCATACCGTCAATCACGTCGTGCTCGCCAATGCGTCCCGGGAAGAGCAGCGGCGTGAGATTTCCGCCTGCACGCAACGGATCGAACACGAAGTCGGCCTGCCGGTCCGCTATCTTGCCTACCCCGTAGGCGGCCGCGACACGTTCAATGCCGATACGCTGGAATGCCTGAGACAGGCCGGCATACGCTATGCGTTTTCATACTACGGAGGGTATGCCACAGCCGAATCCCACCCGTACGATATGCCGCGAATGGCCATGGAACCGTACATCGATCGCGAATGGTTTCGTGCCATTGTCAGCGTGCCACGTTTGTTCTGTCCGATGTATTGCTGATCCGGCGCATTTGCCAGTAACTTCAGCGACTTGGGGCGTTGCTGAAACGGCCGCCCGGAAAAGTGGACCGCATATCTTCCAAATGACTGCTTATCGATGAGTCTGCCCACATTTCGTGTATCGTGGCAGCGGCGCGCGAATCACACCGGAACGGCCCCAAATTCAAGGCGAATGGACAGATTGCAACCAGTGACGTGGGGAGGCTATGGATAACGTGAGGCTGCGCCCAGGGAACCGGGTATTGGTGCGCACTCCCGAAGAGATCTTGTCGACGCTCGGTGGAGACGGGACACTCGATGGCGTTCCCTTCATGCCGGAAATGCTGGCTTGGTGCGGCAAGCCTTTTCGTGTCCAGCGTCGAGTCGAGAAGACCTGCGTGGACGGCTGTTCATTTAGACGTTTCCCGGCCAACGACGTTGTGATCCTGGACGGCCCGCGTTGCGACGGCAGCGCTCACGAGGGATGCGGGCATGCATGCAGGATTTTCTGGAAAGAGGCCTGGTTGCAACCCATCGACGCCACGGTCACGACAACCGGGACATCCGAAGCCGGGCTGGCGGCGCTGCGTGCCCGCCTGAAGACAAAAGCGGACGAACAGCATTACTTTTGCCAGTCGACCGAAATCTACAAGGCTACCGCGGCTTTCACCAATCGCCGATGGTTGACGGTGCGGATCGCACTCAGGGAAATCCGCAGTGGAGATCTGTCCGTCATCGCGGTGTCGAGATTGGTCGTGCGTTGGTTCCTGCAAAAATGGCTGCGCGCCGGGGGATCTGACGAACGGCTGCGCGGTTCCAGCAAGCGAACACCCATTGAGGCCCTGGATTTGCAGCCCGGCGAAACAGTGCGGGTCAAGAGTCGCGCCGAGATCGCGAAGACGCTCAACAAGGCCCGGCGCAATCGCGGGCTGTCCATCAGCGACGAAATGACAAGATGCTGCGGACACGAGGCCGAAGTTCGCTATCGGGTCGAGCGCCTTATCGACGAAAGAACCGGCCTGATGCGGGAGATTTCCAATACCGTGACTCTGCGCAAGGTAGGGAACGACGAGACGCTTGCCGAAGAGTGCCTTTGCTCATACCAGCTGGGTGACTGCCCGCGCGGCGAGTTGATGTTCTGGCGGGAAATCTGGCTCGAGCGGACATCCGGCGCCGATCGGAGCAAATCGCATTCCTGAGCGCGATTTGCGCCAGCGAGCGCTTGCTTCCGCAACGGGAAACGGTCCAAATCTTGCATCGCCCAATCCCGCATCGGCTTCCGTCGAAGCCTTGGGGAAACTCTGAACAATTCGTCATCCCGGCGAAAGCCCACTACTGTGCGGAAGTTTCATCCGCTGTCCACCGTAACAGTTGCCACGCTTTGCTTTTTGCACTTGCTGGTGTACAGGCGACTTGAACTTGCGAGCACACCTCGGCCCATCAATGACGCCATTCCCGCGAAAGCGGGAATCCGGTTTAATCTTGCGCAACCTACTGAATTGAAAACGGAATCAATATGGACCCCCGCTTTCGCGAGAGTGACGTCAACGTGATGGGTAGTCGTCTCGGTGATACGGCATCGATAGTCCGGACAGCAGTGGGCGAAAGCCGGGATCCAGTTCTTCAGCAACGTATCAAGAAGCTGGATTGCCTTTGCCGGAACGAAGAGTTCGATTATTCAGAGTTCCCTTGCGGCTGCATTTGGGTATCGCCAGCATGCCAGCAAGAGAATTTTCTTGCGATTTGCACCTGCTACCGCTTGTTTCCAGTGGCAGGTAGTGTTGTCGCCAAGGCTGTCGCCGGCAGTCCGCCGGATCACGAGGTGCATTCGGATGAGTTCGCCACCGTCTGGAAGGATTTGGAATAGCACGTGCCTGAAGTAATCGACACCTACGAGCTGTCGCCCATGCAGGAAGGCATGCTGTTTCATGCCTTGAGCGACAGTGGCCGCGGCGTCGACATCGAGCAAATCGTCATCACTGTGGACGAAACGCTCGATCTGCCACGGTTCAGACGTGCCTGGCACGCTGTCGTGCAACGGCACGCGATCCTGCGCACGCGGTTTCGCTGGGAAGACCTCCCCGAGCCCCGCCAGGAGATAGTGGCGGACGTGGAACTGCCGCTGACTGAGGCGGACTGGCGCGATGTGTCGGCAGAAGTCGCCGACCAGCGGTTTGCCGAGCAACTGGCAGCCGATCGCCATAGCGACTTCGATATGGCGCATGCTCCGCTGATGAGGCTCCTGGTGGCACTGCTGCCGGCCGGCCGGGCGCGGATTATCTGGACCTTTCACCATGCGTTGCTCGACGGGCGCTCTTTCGCCATCGTGCTGCGCGAGCTGTTCGTCGTGTACGACGCGTTGCGCCGCGGTGCCGAACCTGCTCTGCCACCGGCCGCACCCTACCGCGACTACATCGTGTGGCGCCGTTCGCTCGATCTGGCTGCAGCGCAAACCTATTGGCGGGAGTTGCTGCAGCGGTTCCATGCGCCGACGCCTTTCATGATCGACCTGCCCAAGGCCGAAGGCGGCGCGGACCGGGTCGACAAAGAACCCTTCGGCGTTTGCCAAAGGCGCCTTTCACGGACATTGACTGAACGCCTGCGCAGCGCGGCAAGCACCGCACAGGTCACGCTCAACACGATGCTGCAAGCGGCCTGGGCCGTGCTGCTGCATCGCTACAGCGGCGAGTCGGACATCGTCTTTGGCGCCACGCGTGCGGGCCGGCAGACCGGGCTGGATGATGCCGAAAACAGGGTCGGGCTGTTTATCAATACTCTGCCGCTGCGGGTGGGACTCGATGGCGACACGGTCATCGCTGCCTGGCTGCAATCGCTGCGCGCGCAACAACTGGCGGTGCGCCCGCACGAACACACGCCGCTGGCGGCCGTGCAGTCCTGGAGCGCAGTGGCCCGCGGCAAGCCGCTGTTCGAAAGCGTGGTCGTCTACGATCATCGCAGCCTCGATGCGCAGATGGAAAGCGAGGACGCGGCCGGTCGTCATTTCGAGTACGTCGGGCGGACAAACTTTCCGCTGGCGTTGATCGCCTACGGCGACGACGAGATGCTGCTGCGTCTGGAGTACTCGCGCCGGCGCTTTGCCGATGCCGCGATCGAGCGCATGCTGGACCATCTGTCGATGCTGCTCGCCGGGCTGGCCAGCGCGCGGGCCGAGCGCATTCGCGATCTCGATCTGCTCACCGAAACGGAACGTTCGGCGCTGACGGGCGGCAATGCGATCGCCCGCAGCGCGCCCGGCTACAAGAGCCTGCATGCTGGGTTCGAGAGGCAGGTTGCGCGTGCACCCGAAGCGACCGCCGTCATCTGCGGTACCAACCAAGCACGGGTCGAGCTCAGCTATGCCGAGCTCGACCGCCGCGCCGATGCGCTGGCCGGCCATTTGCGTGCGATCGGTGTGGGGCCCAACCAGTTGGTCGGTTTGCGCTGCGAACGCAACGCCGATCTCGTCATCGGCATTCTCGGCATCCTCAAGGCCGGCGGCGCCTATCTGCCGCTGGATCCAGTCTATCCGACCGACCGCATCGCCTTCATGTTGCGCGATGCCGAGGTACGGGTCGTATTGACCCAGCGCTCGCTGGTGGACGAACTGTCTACGCTGCCGGTGACTTGCGTGTGCCTGGACGAACCCATACCTGACGCACCGCAGGCGCTGCCCCTCGCCAGCTCGCCCGACGATCTCGCCTATGTGATCTACACCTCCGGCTCGACCGGCCAACCCAAGGGCGTGCGCATCACGCAGCACAATGTGCTGCGCCTGTTCTCGGCCACGGATGGCTGGTTCGGTTTCAAGCCGAACGACGTGTGGACGTTGTTTCATTCCTACGCCTTCGATTTTTCCGTCTGGGAACTCTGGGGCGCTCTGCTGTACGGCGGGCGCGTCGTCGTCGTACCGCAGGAAATCAGTCGCCACCCGGAGGCGTTCCGCGAGCTGCTGCTGCACGAACGCGTGACCGTCCTCTGCCAGACCCCGACCGCGTTCCGCCAGCTCATCGATATCGATCGCGCCTCACCGCCAGGCAACTTTGCCTTGCGCTATGTCATCTTCGGCGGCGAGGCGCTGGAATTGCAGAGCCTCAAGCCGTGGATGGATCGCTATGGCGAACAAACGCCGCGCCTGATCAACATGTACGGCATTACCGAAACCACCGTACATGTCACCTACCGACCCTTGAGCCGCGTCGATCTCGATGCCGCCAGCGGCAGTGTCATTGGCGTGCCGATTCCCGACTTGCGCGTCTACGTTCTCGACCCTGATGGCCGCCCCGTCCCGCTGGGCGTCCCCGGAGAAATGCATATCGCCGGCGCGGGCGTCGCTGCCGGTTATCTCAACCGCCCGGAACTCACCGCCGAGCGTTTTGTGCCCGATCCGTTTCAGCTCGGCGACGTCGCCGTTGTGCCACCACGCATGTATCGCAGCGGCGATCTCGCACGGCGCCTGGACAACGGCGAGCTGGAATATCTAGGTCGCATCGATCAGCAGGTCAAGATCCGCGGCTTCCGTATCGAGCTCGGCGAGATCGAAGCCGAACTCGTCCAGAACCCCAAGCTCCGCCAAGTTGCCGTTATCGATCGCGAGGACGTTGCCGGCGACAAGCGTCTGGTTGCCTATCTCGTCGCCGAATCACCACACGCCGCGCTGATCGACGAGTTGCGTGAGACCCTGCAGCAGCGTCTGCCCGACTATATGCTGCCGGCCCACTTCGTGTTTATCGACACGCTGCCGAAAACAGCCAACGGCAAACTGGATAGGCGCGCGCTGCCGGCGCCGGAGAGCACCCGGGTCGACAGCAGTAAACCATTCGTCGCTCCGCGGAACAGCACCGAGCAGACGATCGCCGAGGTTTGGAACGCGGTGCTGCGCGTGGACCGGGTTGGCGTCGACGATCACTTCTTCGAACTCGGGGGCGACTCCATCCTCAGCATTCAGGTCATCGCGCGCTGTTTGCAGCGCGGCTTGCGCTTGACCCCGAGTGACTTGTTCAAGCATCCGACCGTCGCGCAGCTTGCGCAGGTCGCCACCGCTACCTCGCCGATTCGTACCAAGTCCGATGAAATCCTCGAGGGCAACGTTGCGCTG
>JBAVZT010000366.1:0-2685 GCA_049588955.1 Rhodanobacteraceae bacterium
GCGGCGCGTCGAGTTGTTGCCTGTGCAAGACGTGGGCCTTACGTGCCTAGCAACGCATCATTGCTCACCGCGGCAAGATTTGCAGATCAGTCACCGCAGCCGCTGCGCTGCCGAGGATTAGGCACGCGACTGCCCCGCCCGGGTTCGCTAGGCCCCGTATTGGTTCCGACGCAACGGGTGAACCCGACCCCGCTTTCTGCTCCGTCGCCACACACGGTCGCCGCAGGAATGCTGCTGCGGTTGCCGTAGGCAGCATTTTGCTCATGGCCAGCGAGGCCGGCATCGTGACGGTCGAAAATACGCGTGCGTCTGGAGCCGCGTGGATCGTCAGGGTTTCGCACCGCGCGGCGGCAACGTAGTACCCTTCCGCAAGTTAGTACGACGACGCAGCGGTTGCCCGCGATGAGCTCCTGCGCGGGATTTCGATCGTGCGCCGACTGGGAATGGGAGCCTCTACCAAGATGGATCTTCTTCGGCGAGAGAATCGCCGAAGCATCTGATACCGAAGATGCCGCAGGGTGATCGTGACATGCCAATTGCTCGGCCGATTGCTCATATCCGGAATCTGCTGCCTCTGAATCGCAGCATGTTGCGGATATTCCTGCGGATGTTTCTGGGAATTTCGGCGGCTTTTTTTGTCGTCTGGCAAGCTTCGGTTTACGTCGATGTCTCGCTTGACCGCCGTCGGCGCATCGGCACGACGCTGGAAGCGACGCGTCACGGCCGTGAAGTGCTCGATCGGACACTCAAGATCTATACGGAAGATCTGAGGATCCTGTCGAGGGGACCGAACCTGCGCAGCCTGGCGGCCGGAAACGAGTCGGCCCGCAAAGCCGTAGAGGCGGATTTCGAGATTTTTGCATCCGAGAAGCCTGTCCTGGCGCAACTGCGCTACATTGACCGCAACGGCCAGGAAATCGTCCGGATCGATCGACAGCATGGAGTCGTCAAGCCGGTAAGGGCGAACGCCTTGCAAAACAAGGCCCGTCGGTATTACTTCCGTCAGTCCATCGATCTCGCGCCGGGCGAGATTTATTTTTCGCCGCTGGATCTCAATGTCGAGCATGGGAATCTGGAGATACCCTGGAATCCGACGTTGCGCCTGGCGACACCCATTCCCGGTAGCGACGGCAAGTCGGCGGGAATCCTCATCATCAATATCGCCGCCGGGGAGCTGATCGCGAATGTGAAGCGGGATGCTCCGCCCGGAAGTGCGCCCATCCAACTGCTGAACGGGAACGGCTACTGGCTGGCCGGCGTTCCGAACAATCGGCTGTGGGGGTTCATGTTCGGTCGCGATACGACGTTGGCCAAGAGCGTCCCCGCGGTGTGGCAGCGTGTGCTTGCATCCAGTCAGGGCTCTTTCGATCATGCGGGATCGCACTATGCTTTTCAGACCTTGCGGCTGGGGTCCCCTCGCGCCTCCGGCGGCACGAACTTCATCGAGTGGAAAATTCTCGGCGTCGTTTCACCGATTTCGCTGGAGGACTTGTGGCAGCGCGAAAACTTCCCGGTGGCCGGAGCGGGACTGTTGATCATTGCCGTGGTCTGCCTTGGCTGGACCCGGACTGCGTTGGCGCGGCAGTCCGCCGAAGCCACGAAGAAGGCCGCGGAGGAGGAGCTGATCCGCGCCGAAAGAATGGCAAGCCTCGGCAGTCTGGTCGCGGGAGTCGCGCATGAACTCAGCACGCCTATCGGCAATACCGTGGTGCTTGCCAGCACGCTGGCCGACAAGGCCGAGAATCTCGAGGCCGAAATTGCGGCGGGCTCCATCAAGCGCTCGACTCTGGATGCCTTCGTCGGCGACATGCGTGACGGAACGCAGTTGATGCTGCACGGATTGGAACGGACTTCGGAACTGCTAGGCCATTTCAGGCACGTCGCGATGGACCAGACCAGCGAGCATCGCCGGGAATTCCATCTTGGCGATCTCGTTTCCGACGTTGTCAGCTCTCTGCAACCCCAGTTCAAGCATGGAAACGTGGTTCTGTCGATGGTCAACGGTTCAAACGCCGAACTGAACAGCTATCCGGGACCTTTGGGTCAGGTTCTTCTCAATCTCGTCACCAATGCGCGTGTTCACGGTTTCGACAATGGTCTCAAGGGCGAAGTGCGGGTTTCAACACGGGAACTGTCATCCCGGGAGATCGAAATCACGGTGCAGGATGACGGCAAGGGCATACCGCTCGATTTGCAGCGACGGATATTCGAACCGTTCTTTACGACGAGCCTCGGCAAGGGAGGGAACGGCCTGGGCCTCAGCATTGTCTCCAATATCGTAACGGATGTTCTTGGGGGGACAATTCGCGTCAACAGCAGACCAGGGGCCGGGACGTCCATGATCGTATGCATTCCGCGCGTCGTTTCCGTCAGAACGGCCGATCAACTGGCGAGGACTCATGATGCAGAGCACGGATAAAAAGTCCGACGATCTGATGCGCGTCGTCGATGACGCGTCGCGGGGCGACGCTGATTCTGTGCATACCTGGAAAGTACTGGTCGTCGATGACGACGACGATGTCCACCAGGCCACGCGCTTCGCTCTTCGGAATGTGACCATTCTCGGACGCCGGATCGAACTGTTGCATGCCCGTTCGGCGGCCGAAGCGAAAAAACAGGTACTCGAATCGGAAGATATCGCCGTCGCGCTCGTGGATGTGGTGATGGAGACGCCGCACGCGGGAC
>JBAVZT010000367.1:0-10950 GCA_049588955.1 Rhodanobacteraceae bacterium
CCCCTCAGCCCCTACCGCTCAAACAGGGAGACGTCACTATCAACATCATCCGCTTCGAATCGCTGCCGCCTGCGGATGCGAGGTCTGGCTTTGCGGCGGCCAGAGGGAGTGCAAGCATGGAGTGAAGGTGCGTACGAACGGCATGCCCTTGCAGCCGTTTCGGCGTCCGCCTCGCTGATCTAGATCGACGTGGCAACACGCCCGACTTCAGCCAGCACCTTGTTTCGCGAGGCCGCGTTTTCAGTCGACTCCGCGTAGTAGCTCGCCACCAGCAGAGGCTTGCGCTTTGGCGGCCAGATGATCGCGATGTCGTTGGTTTCTGCGTGAGGTCCGCTTCCGGTCTTGTCGCCGACGCGCCACCCGTCCGGCAGGCTTGCACGCAAACGTTCCTTGCCGGTCGTGCAGGCGCGCAACCATTCCAGCAGTTGCGCACGGGAAGCATCGGAAAGTGCGTCATCGAGCAGCACGGCATGCAGACTGCCCAGCATCGCATTCGGCGTCGTCGTGTCGCGCGTATCGCCCGGCGCGCCAACGTTGAGTTCGGGTTCGGTGCGATCGAGCCGGGTCACGCGATCACCGAGGCGACGCGCAAACGCGGTCACTGCGGGAGGGCCGTCGAGACTGGCCAGCAGCAGGTTGGCTGCGGTGTTGTCGCTCAGCGTGATCGCCGCCTGGCACAGCTCGGCCACGGTCATGCCCGGCGCACCGACGTGTCGGCGGGTCACGGGCGCATAAGGCAACAGGTCCTCCTTGCCGAACACGATGCGCCGATCCAGGCGCTCCTTGCCGCCATCGACGCGCGCCAGCACCGCGGCCACCGCCAGCAATTTGAATGTGCTGCACATCAGAAATCGCTCGTCGCCACGATGCGAAACGCGACGGCCGGTGCCGGTATCCAGCATGGAAACACCGAGCCGTCCGCCATGGCGGCGTTCGAGCGCCGACAGTCGAGCGGCCGCATCGTCGGCGTCGGCAGCAAGCGCCCATGCGGGGCGGAGCACGGAGGTTGCGCCAATCAGCGCGACATTCTTCAACAGGGTTCGACGATTCATGGGGATACCATACCGGACGGAGCCGGTTCCAGGTCCGCGGACATTGGTCGGAACAGATTCCGGCTGCTTGCCGCCGAGGATCGCACGTTGCACTCCGATCCGACCATGACAAATCAACCGAGTCGCACGAAAGGAAAGAGGAAATGTCCGCACGCACTTTCACGACGCGCATTGCTGTGCTGTTGTCCACATTCACCGCACCGGCGCTCGCCGCCGAGCCGCCCCCGTTGCTGCTGACCCATGTGGCCGTCATCGATGGCAGCGGCACACCGGCCAAGCCGGACATGACCATTGCGATCGACGGCAAGCGTATCGCGGCGATCTATCCGGATGGCAGCGAGGTGCCGCCGAAAGGCGCGCGCGTGCAGGACCTGGGTGGGCGTTACGTCATCCCGGGCCTGGTCGACGCGCATGTGCACCTGACCGGCGCCGAGCCGGATTTCGCGCACTACGTCCCGCATCTGCGCGCGCTGCTGCGCGGCGGCGTCACCGCCGTTCGCGACATGGCGGGCGACGACCGCCTGATCGGGTACCTCGCGGGCGAGGCGAATTCGGATGCGCTGGCCTCGCCCGACATCTTCTATGTGGCGTTGATGGCCGGCCCGAGCTTCTTTGCCGAAGACAAGCGCGCGCAGGCGGCATCCGCAGGGAAGCGCCTGGGTTTTGCGCCATGGATGCAGGCGATCACGCCGGCCACCGACATCCCGCTCGCCGTCGCCGAGGCGAAGGGCACCGGCGCGACCGCCCTCAAACTCTACGCGAACCTGCCCGCGGATCTGGTCACGAAGATCAGCGCCGAAGCGCATCGGCAGGGCCTGCGCGTGTGGACGCACGCGACGATTTTCCCGGCAACGCCAGCTGATGCGGTGGCCGCCGGCGCCGATACCATTTCGCACAGTGCGTATCTGGTCTGGGCAGCGGCGCCGAAGGTGCCGGATGATTATCGCGTGCGCGCGATGGGCGATTTCACGCATATCCGGCCGGACGCGCCACCGATCCTCGCGCTGTTCAAGGCAATGAAGCAGCACGGTACGATCCTCGACGCCACGCTGCTGCCGTTCAAGCAGGAGGCGGAACACGATCCCAAGAAGATAGGCGCCGGCATCGTGCCGTGGAGCTATGCCGTCACCCGGCTCGCACACCAGCAAGGCGTCTCGATCGATGTGGGCACGGACAGCTCGGGACTTTCCGAGGACGCACATGGACCGGACCCGCACGCGTTGCCCTTGGTGCACACCGAGATGTCCTTGCTGGTCGAACATTGCGGCTTCACGCCGATCGAGGCGATCCATGCCGCGACCGAGATCAGTGCCGCCGCGATGGGACAGTCGAAGCAACGCGGCACGCTCACGCCCGGCAAGCGCGCCGACCTCGTCGTGCTGACCGCAGACCCGACGCGCGATATCCGCAACACCGGCAAGATCGCGTTCGTGATCAAGGACGGGCGGATCTACAAGAAGGACGGGAGATGAGGCATTAAGGCGGCACACGGTGGCAGCTCTGGATGATCATGCCTTCCTCAAGAGCCGGGCGGATGCAATCTTCGGAAGACATGGTGCGCGGTGCGGCGCACACCTTCCAGCCACATGACGATAATCCCAAGCATTGCTGCGGCCCAGGCCACGGCGCTGGTCTGCGGCACCACGAGCCCCATCACGCCTCTGAGGTAGGGCACGCTGATTACCAGTGTCAGTATCACCGCCACGCCGCCAAACATGCGTGGCAGCCATGGATTTCTTGCTGCTTTGCGCGCCAGCAGAGAGCGGGCCGGATCGCGATTGGCCAGGATCAGCAGGAACAAGCCAATCACGAGGGCCGCAAATACCGCGGTGCGGCTTTGCATGACGTCAACGCCGTGCCGGAGCAGCAAGCCGTACCCGAGCAGCAAGATACCGGCGAATCCCAGTCCCTGGATCACGGCGTACTCGAGGTTGCCGCGCGCGAAAGGCGACTGGCTCGACAAACGCGGTGGCCGGGTCATGATGTCGGGCGCTTCCGGTTCGGCCTCGAACACGATCGAACACGCCGGATCGATCAGCAGTTCCAGCAGTACGATGTGTACCGGCATCAACAGCACCGGCCAGTGCAGCAGGATCGGCACCAGTGCGAGCGCGATGATCGGCATGTGCACCGCGAACACGAAACGGGTCGCCTTGGTGATGTTGTCGTAGATGCGTCGGCCTTGGCGGATTGCCATGACGATGCTGGCGAAGCTGTCGTCGAGCAGCACCAGCGCGGCCGCTTCGCGCGCGACATCGGTGCCGCGTTCCCCCATTGCGATACCGACATCGGCGGCTTTGAGCGCCGGAGCGTCGTTGACGCCATCGCCGGTCATCGCGACAACATCGCCACCTTCGCGCAACAGCTGAACCAGACGCAGCTTTTGTACCGGCTGCAGTCGCGCGCACAGGTCGACGTGGCGCAGGCGTTCGCGCAAGTCGATGTCGCCCAGGGCCTCGATTTCGGCACCGGTGATCACGTCGGGGCGTTCGCTCAGGCCAACCTGACGCGCAATCGCGCGCGCGGTGGCCGGATGGTCTCCAGTCAGCATGATGATGCGCACGCCGGCAGCACGGCATTCGGCGATGGCGGCCGGCACTTCGGCGCGCGGCGGATCGACGAAACCGATCAATCCAAGGAACTGGAAATCGAAGTCGTGCTGGCTGTGCGGTGGCGTGCCGCCTTGCCAGCGGCCGCGCGCGACACCGAGCACACGAAGGCCGGATTCAGCCATTGCTTCCACCTGGCGCAGGATGGCTGTGCCTGCGGCCGCGTCCAGGTGACACAGGTCGATCACTGCCTCGGGTGCGCCCTTGGTGGCCAGCAGGTGCTGCGCGGGTTCTTCGCCGCGAAACACGCGCGTCATCGCCAGAATGTCGGGCGACAAGGCGTACTCGAATTCCGGCGACCACTCGGCGTGTACGTGTTCGGTGTCGGTAAGCCAGCGCAGGCCGAAACCCTGGATCGCCTTTTCCATCGGATCGAACGGATCGAGCGGCGTCGCCAGCATCGCGAACTCGACCACTTCATGGAACGCTTCAGGCAGCTCGTTGGCACCGGCGTCGTGAAACACCGCGTCGGCCAGAACGACCTCCGCGACCTGCATGCGGTTCCGGGTCAGGGTTCCGGTCTTGTCGACTGCGAGCACGGAGATCGCACCGAGCGCCTCGACTGCCGGCACGCGCCGAGTCAGCACCTTGTGTCTGGAAATGCGCCAGGCACCGAGGGCGAGGAATACGGTGAGGATGACCGGAATTTCCTCCGGCAGGATCGCCATGGTCAAGGCAATGCCGGCGAGCACGCTCTCAAGCAGGCCATGCCCATCCCATAGCCAGTCGAGCAGCACGTATCCCACTGCAAGCGACAAGCCGCCAATCGTCAGGTTGCGGATCAGTCGACGCGATGCCTGTTGCAGGCCGGATAGCGGTTCGTGGGTGGCGGCGAGCGCCGCACCAATGCGACCCACCGCTGTCGCGCTGGCAGTCGCGTTGACCTCGGCAATGCCGACGCCCTTGGTCACCACCGTGCTGGCAAATAGCGCACCCTTTTCCGGAACGGGCAGCTTGGTGACCGGCACCGCCTCGCCGGTCAGTAGCGATTCGTTCGCGTCGAGGTGCCCCTCCAGCAGGACGGCATCGGCGGCGATCCGGTCGCCCTCGTGCAGCACCAACAGGTCGCCCACGACGACGTCGCGCCCGGGAATACGCAGTTCCTGCCCTTCGCGCACCACCAGGGCTCGCGGTGCCGACAGATCGCGTAACGATTCCAAGGCGCGCTGGGTCCTGCGCTCCTGGGACAGGGTGATGCCGATGACAACAAAGACGAACGAGAGCAGGAACGCCGCTTCGGCGCGGTCGCCCAGCGCCAGATACAGGCCGCCGGCAACCAGCAGCATCAGAAACATCGGCTCGACCAGCACACCGACGACGATCGCAAACAGCGTTTTCGGCGCGGTGCCCGGCAGCAGGTTGGGACCATGCTCGGCAAGGCGACGCGCGGCTTCGCTGGCGCTGAGGCCGCGCAAGCCTTGAGGGCGCGGTGGCTTGAATGAATTCATGGTTCTGAGTTTACCGGGTGCGCTCAGGTGTATTTGACCTGGCGGCACTCGCTGGCTGCATGGTCGCACCTGGTTCTTCGGTTTTCTGAGAAGCAGGTTTGGCGGAGCTTTGCGCCATGCGTACAGCGCTTGCGGGTGGTTCGATGCCCAGGCGCTCTCTGAGGCAAGTGATCGTCGCGCTACGTAGCGCTCGCTCGGGATGCGCAGATCCTCGCGCGAGCGAAAGGTTGTGGTCGCCAGGATGTCGCTGATGCGGCCGTTGAAGCGCTTGACCCCATGGGTGATCGAATGCGTGGTTTCCCGATCGCTGCTTGTCCTTGACCGTGAAACGGTCGGTGAACTGACTTCCGTTGTCGGTCAGCCGTTTTTCGATCTTCATCGGACACCGTGTTGCGATACGCAAAAGACCCGGTTCGAACAACGTCGGAACACCACTGCCTGATTAACGACTTCATAAGGTTTCCGGGCGTACTCTTGGATCGCGGCAGGGGATGTCCGCGGACGTGGAAATGCACACGGAACCATCTGCTTGCGGCGAACGCGGAGTCTATTCCTGAATTGGCGCTATATACGTCCAAAAGGCAGGAGGCATGGCATGCGTACCTGGACAAGTGCCGGCACTACGGCCACCGTCGCCGTTGTGCTGGGGTTGTGCGGAGCTTTGATCCACCGCGCCAACGCGGCGACCACTGATATTTTTGTTTGCACACCCGTTACCGTTGCGAGCTTCGCCAATCGCGTTGCCGTGTACTGCAACCCGCCAGACGGCGCGATAAACTTCTTTGCCGTTTGCACTGCCCCTGATCTGGCGTGGGCGGCGCGCGCCTTGAGTCTGTTTGCGACGGCCAAGGTCGCCAACAAGGACCTGAACATCTACTTCAACCCCGCAGATACAAGCGGTGCGTCCTGTGGGTGCCAAACTGCCGATTGTCGCGCCATAACGGGCGTCGAAATTCGCCCCTGAAGGGTACAGGCAATGCCCTATTCGAATTTCGCGCGCCGCCTGCGTCGTGTTGCTTGCTTCATCGGAGCTGCACTGCTCGCGATGATCTGTGCTTCCGCCACCGGTGAGGTCGAGCCGGTGGCGGCGCCCTTGCCGGATCAGGTGACGACGGTCGCAGACAACATACGCCCCGCCATGGACCTTCTGCTGGCTCCGCTGGACCGCATCTTTGCAAACGGTTTCGAGTGAGCGCTGGTAAAGGGAGTTGAACACGGGGGCGGGGTCGACTTTCTGCTCTCGCCCGGCTTCCTTTGGGCGCGTGTTCGCGCGATGGCTCCGTTCTCATCAGTAATACCGCGGAATCGGCCCGCGCTGCGGCGTCATCCGGTCCGACAGGTCGAACATGAACTCGTCGACGTAGCACCAGCCCCAGCCTTCGGGTGGGTCGTAGCCTTCGATGATCGGGTGCGCGGTCGCGTGGAAGTGTGCTCGCGCGTGGCGGTTCGGCGAATCGTCGCAACAACCGACGTGGCCGCAGGTGCGGCACAGGCGCAGGTGCAGCCAGACGTCGCCGGTCTTCAGGCATTCCTCGCAACCGAGCGCACTCGGCGTGACGGTGCGGATGCCGTCGAGGTGTGTGCAGTTATCGGTCATCGCGGACCTCCTTGCTGGTTTCAGGAATGGCGTCATGAGGTGCTGCGGCTTCGGCTTCGGCCAGATACGCGTGCAGTGCCTGCACGACCTGCGCGCCTTCGCCGATCGCGGCGCCGACGCGCTTGACGGAGCCGGAGCGGACATCGCCGACGGCGAAGACGCCGTGCAGGCTCGATGCGAGCGGTGAAGCGGAAACGCGTCCTTCGCCGTGTGTGCCGGTGATCACGAATCCGGCCTTGTCGAGGGCGACGCCGCAGCCTTCGAGCCACGCGGTCGCCGGATCGGCGCCGACGAACAGGAACATGTTGGCGATGTCGCCCTGCGACGCCTGGTTGTTGGCGCGATCGTGCCAATGCACACGTTGAAGTCCGCTTTCGGCGTTGCCCTCAAGCGCGGTGATTTCGGTGTTGGTCATGAGCGTGATGTTGGACGTCGCCTGGATGCGGTCGATCAGATAACGCGACATGCTCGCCGCGAGACCGCTGCTGCGCACCATCATCAGCACGTGGCGTGCATGCGTGGACAGGAACGCGGCGGCCTGTCCGGCCGAGTTGCCGCCACCGACGAGGATCACGTCCTGGCCTTCGCACAGTCTTGCTTCGATCGGCGAGGCCCAGTACCACACGCCGCGTCCCTCGAAGGTCGACAGCTCGGCGATGTCGGGCCGACGGTAGCGCGCGCCGCTGGCGACGACGATCGCGCGCGCGCGGATGCGTTCGTCGGTGTCCAGGTCGAGCGCGAATGCGCCATCGGCGCGGCTGCAGTCGAGCGATTTCACGCCCGCCGGAATCATGACTTCCGCGCCGAACTTCTGCGCCTGCACGAACGCACGCGCGGTGAGCGCCAGGCCGGAGATGCCGGTCGGGAATCCGAAGTAGTTCTCGATGCGCGCGCTCGCCCCGGCCTGGCCGCCGAACGAGCGTGCATCGAGCACCGCGACCGAGAGACCTTCGGATGCCGCATACACCGCGGTCGCGAGCCCTGCCGGACCGCTGCCGACGACGGCCACGTCGTAGACCGATTGCCGATGCGGCAAACCGATCAGACCGAGCTGGCGCGCGAGGTCGCTCTCGCTCGGATTCTTCAATACCGTGCCGTCCGGGCAGACGACCAGCGGCAGATCGGCTTCAGAGCGCGCATGCCGCGCGATCAGACAGCGTGATCCGGGCTTTTCGGGATCAAGCAGGTGATGGGGCAGACCGTTGCGCGAGAGAAAGTTGCGCAGCCGCATCATGTCGGCGGAATGATCCGCACCGATCAACACCGGGCCGCCATTTGCATTCTCGATCAGCGCGGTGCGGCGCAGGATCAGCGCACGCATGATGCGCTCGCCGAGTTCGGCCTCGGCGATCAGCAGCGTACGCAGACCTTCGGGCGGAATGTGCAGGGTTTCGACGTCGCCTTCGGCGTGCGCGTCGACCAGGGTTGGGCCATCGGAGAGTTGCGCCACCTCGCCGAGAAACTGGCCCGGTCCGTGGTCCACCACGGGCGTGATCCGACCGAGTCCATCGCGCTGGGTGATGGCGACGTGGCCGGACAGTACGACGAACATGCCCGAACCATGGTCACCGGTCCGGTACAGCGCCTCGCCATCCTTGAACGCGTGCCGCGTACCGAAGCGGCTCAAGCGCTGGATGGCGGCCGCGTTCAGTGTCGGAAAGGTCTGCTCGTAGCGCGGTATCAGCGCTGCGGGTGTGGCAGCCTGAATCGCACTGACTTCATCGGAAGGTCCGGTCACGTTGCGAGCCCCGATACTGGCCGCACATGCTACCGGTAATCGATCGAGCGACGGAAGTCGGGAAAAGCGGGCGGGTCGGCCCAGGTCGCCTTGTCGTGCAATCGTGGTCCCCGGAAAACGGGTCGGAAGGCTTGGCATGAGGTCCCGCTTCCGGACGCACCGCCCCGCAATTTGCCGGCCCTCAGGCCTTTGCCCGGAGCACGAATGAATCGCCCCCCTTTTCGCGGCAATCAGGAGTAGAGTCTGCGCCGCTCGTCAGCGACCCGCCCGTGGGCGTGCCCGGAACGGTTGGATGCCGTCCTTCGCCTACACTCCCTGACTCGCCGCAACGGCCTGCCGGTTGAACCGGCAGCAGCTTTTGGTCATTGGCCATGCTTCATCAGACGGTGCAGTGCGGCGATCGCCCGTGCGCGCCGACCTTCAGCACAAACGAGAGGGAAAACGTCAATGAGTCACTTCGCAAGGCAAGTCGGCAGGTTCATGATCATCGCGCTTGCAGCCATCGCGTTCTGCAGCGCCGCCACGCTCGCCAGCGCGGCCAAGGCAAAAAGCGACCACGGCACCGCGGCGCAAGCCAAGGCGTTGCTGCACCGTGCGGTCGCCGCACTCAAGGCGAACAAGGAAGAAGCACTCGCGAAATTCAACAGCGGTGCCGACGGTTTCAAGGATCGCGATCTGTATGTGTTCTGCGCCGGACCCGACTGGATCCAGACCGCCGGTCCGATGAAGGGGCAGAACATCAAGGACCTCAAGGACAAGAACGGAAAGATGATCGCGCAGGAACAGCATCGCGTCGCCCGGGAAGGCAAGATCTCCAAGATGCACTACATGTTCCCGCGACCGGGCACGACCGAACCGGTCGAGAAGACCAGTTACTTCACCAAGGTCGGTGACCAGATCTGCGGGGTGGGTTACTACAAGTAGGCAATAACCGGGTCAGGTTCACTTTCTCAATCGGCGCGAGACAAGTGAACCTGATCCGTTCGCGGCCGGCCTGCATCCGACAAGCGACACAGCCTGCTGTCGCCCGGCCGGCGTACCGATCGTCCGCGCCATCAGCCGCCGCAGTCGTACGCGTCGTCGACGCACTCGCTGGTCGTGGCAAGATCGAACGTGACATCGAATTGCGCCACGTCGCCGGCATCCGTTTGCAAATGTCCGCGCATGCGATCGGGTGTATTCGCATCGATGCTGAGGCCGTCGGTCACATCGAGAGTCTTGCGCGCGAGGCCGTCGTAATATTCGAGCTTCGCGCGCTTGCCATCAAGCGCGACGTCCAGCGTCAGGATCGGATAGTTCAGCCACGTCCGGACGGGCGGACCAGGCAACGGCGTCATGCGGATACACGCGAAACCGCGCGCCCCGGGGCCAGGGCGATGGGGCAGTGAGCCTCATTTGCAGAGTCGGCGTCGTGCTCAGGCGTCGTTGGCACGCAGGCGATCACTGCCGGCGATGCGTGCCTGCCGTCAGGACTTCGCTGAAGGTGGCCTTGGAGCACCGAAAACTGCGCGCACGTTGCTGGCAGTGGCTTGACCTAGCTGCCGCCGTTGCGGATTTCCGGCCGCAACTCCTCGCGCCATGCGGCGTAGCGGGCACCCCAACTCGAGGCCAGGGCCGACGGTGACGCCGCCAGCAGGCGTTTGCCGAGCGGAAAGGCGCGCTTTTCGAGGATTGCCTGTTTGCTGCGGACGAGTCCGGCGATTGCTTCGACACCGCCGATGTGGCTCAAGTCGGAGGGACGCGCGGTGAGTCGTTCCAGCAGGACCGCGAGATCGTGATATTTGCCGAGAAGGCTGCCCAGTTCGTATGCGCATTTCGCGTGCGCCTTCATCGGGCCCGGCCAGATCGGTCGTAACAGGCGCGCGTGGTAGCCGTGGTACTTGCAGCGCTTGCGCCATTCGTGGAAGCGTTCCGGCGACGGCGCCTCGCGCGTTTTGCGCATCGCCTTGCGGGCGCGGCGGTAGGTCTTGGCAAAGCCGCCATGCATGGCCGCGAATCCGTCCGCATCCAGTCGCCAGTCGCGGACGCGATCGGCGGCATCGCGCAGGTTCCCGCTGCATTCGACAAGCAGGCGCGTGAAGTCGACGTCAACCTCGGAATTCCTGCTCTGCTGCGTCAGATGGCGGCGGATGGATCCGATTACCTGACGGTCGATCCGATCCTGGCAACCGTCGACGATCGCGTCGTAGCTTGCCGCGAGCACCGTCGCGTCGCGCAATGCGGAGACGATGCCGGCGGTGTCGCGAAACGCCGCGTTCTCTATCTTGTAACGCTCGAATGCCGGTCGCACCAGACGCAGCAGGCCGCGCACCTTCTTGCAGGACTTGCGCAGCTCGTGGACCGCGGTGTCCGGCCGCGCAGCGCAGGCGCCGATTGCGCCCAGGGCCTTGTCGATCTGCTCGAGCGCAATACGACGCACGCCGCTTTCCACCGAGCGATCATCGCGGATGAAGTGGTAGGGCATGCCCTCCTCGCATCCGGTCGCCGACCGGGAGCAAACAAGCAC
>JBAVZT010000368.1:0-3293 GCA_049588955.1 Rhodanobacteraceae bacterium
GGCGAGCGCTTGCCATTCGGCCATCGGCAGCACGACGCCGAAATGAGGAATCGGTACGTCGTCCCCGTCGACGGTGTTCGATGCGCGCGGCCGCGCATCTTCCGCAACCAGGTGCGCGACGATCTGATGCCCGTGAAAATCGAAATCGATCCATTGTTCGCTTGCGCGTCCCTCGGAACAGCCGAGGATGCCCCCATAGAATGCACGCGCCTCGGAAAGCGAGGTGACCGCGAAGGCGAGATGGAAAGGTGGCAGATCGTTTGCCATGGCCAACTCCTGGCAAGGGCAGGGCGTCTTCCGCGGGCGAGCGCTTTTGCGGCGTCTTCCCCGCGCGCGGTGTGTGTCATCGCTGATCGTATCGCATCTGCCCAGACAGCACCGAAGACGGGAAGTCAAAGTGCGAGCCTCGACCTTGTGCCTTACGCTCGGCACGAAGCAGCAAATTGTCAATTGCGTGCGGGTTCGACAAGGTAAGGTATCGCGATGCAGGGAGATTGTGGACATCTGTTCGATTTCGGCGGACTTTCCGACGGCGCTCATGGTCTCGATCTGCCCGGCGCCCGCCGTGCCTTCGTCAAGATCCGGCATCACGCACCGGCCGGGTTTTTCGAAGCCGAGGCACGCGGACTGGCGGCGCTGGCGAATACTGGCGCGCTGCGGGTGCCCGAAGTTCTGGAGGTGAGCGACGAGGGAATCGCCCTCGAGGATCTTGGCAGTGGCGACCCCGCGCCAGGGGACTGGGAGCGTGCAGGCGCCGGAGTGGCCGCACTGCACCGCCGCGCCGCCAGCCGTTTTGGTTTCGAGGCACCGGGCTGGTGTGGCGACAGCAAACAGGACAACACCTGGGACGATGACGGTTTCCGCTTCTTTGCCGAATATCGTCTGCTGCCACAGGGGCGGCGTGCGCTGGATGCGGGCCGGATTGAACGCGACGACATGTCGCGTATCGAGTCGGTTTGCAAGCATTTGCGGGAGTTGCTGCCGGAGCGACCGGCCGTGCTGATTCACGGCGATTTATGGCTTGGCAATCTTCACGCGTGCGCGCATGGCGAACTGGCGCTGATCGATGGCGGCGCGGCGCACTACGGCTGGGCCGAATCCGATCTGGCGATGCTGACCTTGTTCGGTACCCCACCCGGCGCGTTCTTCAGCGCGTACGAATCCTCAGCGGGCACCGATGCAGCCTGGCGGAAGCGCGCACCGCTGCTCAATCTCCACCATCTGCTCAATCATCTCAATCTTTTCGGCGCCGGTTATCTCGGCGCGATTCGGAACGTGCTGAAACACCACGCCTGACGGCTACGGATCGGCAGGCTGCGGCTGTTTGCCGACACCGTTCGTTCCCGCACACGATGCAAGTTGCGTCGGCGCCAGGCCGGGCGGAGGCTACGCATGGCACCAAAATTGCTTTGCTGCTGGGCAGCCATCTCAAGGGGTTGGCCAGAATCCATGCATCCAATCCGATCATTTGCAGCGTCATCCGGCGACCGGGCGGCCCGCTTCATTGCGCGCATTCATGCGCTCAGGACCATCGGGCTGGCGCTGGGGTTTCTCGTCGTTGCGCCGGTGCTGTGGACCAATGGCGCGTCGCTCGCCCAATGGACCCTGTTGGTCCTGAACGGGTTTGCCTGGCCGCACATCGCCCGCTCGCTGGCCGAGCGTGGTGCCAGCGCGCGAGTCGCCGAAAGTCGCAATCTGATGGTCGACTCGATGATGGGCGGCGTCTGGATCGCATTGATGCATTTCAATCTGTTGCCGAGCATGCTGCTCGTCACCATGCTGGCCATGGACAATATCGTGGCGGGCGGTCGCAAACTGCTGTGGCGCGGCCTTGCGCTGCAAATCGTCGCCTGTGTGTTGATGTCCTCGGTCGAGGGGTTCGCGTTCTCGCCGCAGACCAGCGTGTTCGAGATGCTCGCCACGATTCCGTTCCTTGCGTTCTACCCGACAGCCGTCGGCGCCATCATGTATCAGCTGACGCAACGCGTGCATCGACAGAACAAGTTGCTCACCCAGGCCAGCAGCATCGACAGTCTCAGCGATCTGCTCAATCGCGCGTCGTGGGAGCTGGCGGTCTCCGGCGTGCTCGATTCGCACGCGAGGAGCGAGCGTTCCGCGTCGTTGCTGATGATCGATATCGACCATTTCAAATGCATCAACGATCGATATGGACATACCGTCGGAGACGAGGTGATCAGACGCATCGGTGCGGTGATCCGATGCTGCCTGCGCGAGTGCGACGTTGCGGGCCGCTACGGCGGCGACGAGTTCGGTATCGTGCTCTCCGGCGCCGACGCGACGACGGCGGGTGCGATTGCCGAACGTATCCGCGCCGGCGTGGCCGCGGCCGGTTTCGAACAGGCAAAGGACCTGCGCTGCACGCTCAGCATCGGCATCGCCCAGATCGGCCACGATACATGCAGCGCACGCGACTGGGTCGCCCAGGCAGATGCCGCCATGTACGGTGCGAAGCTTGCCGGTCGCAATCGCCTGGTCGCCGCGTGAGGCGAAGGGTTCCACGCTGTCATGATGTGACACAGGTTTGCGGGGAGATCGCGGCAAATCGGCCGGTCCGCTTGGTGGACGGGCAGACCCATGAACGTCATTGCGCGAAGCAGACTCCCTTCGGGTTGGCTGCACACGATGCGGTTCAGTCCGACGCCGCGTCGTCGGCCAGAGCGAGCAACTGACGCTCGATCGCGAACACATGTGGATCGTCGGCGTTCATGTCGCGCAATGCCCCGGCGAGGCGCGACAGATAGTCGCGGTTGCTGCCGCTCGGACCCGATGCGCGCGCGATATGGCGTGCGATCTCCGTGGCAGGCGCCGGTCCGAGAAACGCGGGGTTCGCATCGGTGGCGATGTACACCAGACCTTCGACCGATGAGTCGTCGTCGAAATGTATTTCGATCGCATGGCGCAGGTAGCCGTTTTTTTCGCGATGATCGAGATAGTCGAAGACTTCGGGAGTGATCAGATAGGCCGCGCCCGCGCATACCGCGTCGGCATCCCGGATCAGCGTGACGACGCGTCCGGGCGCATCCTCTGTGCCGCGATGATCGTGCGAGCCCTGCCAGAAGCGCCGCGACCATCCGAGAATACGCGCGGATCGACGCTTGATCCATGCGAAATCCGCTTTCCAGATCAACGACCCGTAGCCGAACAACCACAGCGTGCCGCGGTCACCGAATCGACCCATGCGGCGGTTGCTGGCGGTCGTGTCGGCGAGCGCGCGGCTCGCCACGGATTTACTTTCCGTTGAAGAAGGCAAGGAAGTGCGGCGAGAAAAAGGC
>JBAVZT010000369.1:0-5973 GCA_049588955.1 Rhodanobacteraceae bacterium
GCATCGATCCCGTCAACGGCAACGCGCCCCGAATCGGGTTTCATCAGCTTGTAGAGCAAGCGCAAGGTCGTGGTCTTGCCGGCGCCGTTCGGGCCAAGCAAGCCGGTGATCTCCCCGTCGTGCGCTCTGAAGCTCACGCCGTCCACCGCCTTGACGGCGCCGAAGGCCTTGTGCAAATCGTCGACCTCGATCGTCATGGTGCGGCTTTCGATCGAGCTCCCGGCAAGCGGCATGCACAGGCTGGCCGGGAATCCAGCAAAGTTGCGACCGCCAAGCTCGGCAGCAGGATGACTGAAAGCAAGGGGGGCGCACCGAGCAGTGCCGATGCAAGGATCGCCGCGGCCCAGACAAGGGCGTTTGCGAGGACGAGTTTCTGCTTCATGTCGTTACTCCTGTTCGAATCGGGTCATGGCGTGAAACGGGGAACAGGCTGCGGGACGAACCTTCATGGCGCAGCTCCATTGAAATCGAGGAAGGCCGGCGTCGAGCCGAAGTCGGCCAGGCAGCCCGCGTCGAGTCCCGCGGGATCGAGCGTCTCGACGAATCGACGCACCAGCTTGGGGAAACAGCCTCGACCGACCACGTTGTGACCCTGCCCCCGGGCCACCAGCAGGCGCCCATTGGGCAAGCCTGTCAGCACCACTTTGCCGTAACGCGGCGGCGTGACCGGATCCAACTCGCCTTCGAGGATCAGCGTCGGTATCGAGCTTTTGAGTGGCGCATGGAAATCGGCCGGCCGAGAGCCGTGCGGCCAGATTGCGCATTGCGCCTTGAATGCACGAATCAGCGCATCGCCGAGTATCAACTGCGCGTCCCCGGGACGTTCATGCAGCAAATCGGCGTCCTCGCTGCAGATGACCGACAGCGCCATGCCGCTCTCGCCGAGTTCGGCCAGATCCCCGCGGATCAGCTGCGACTGGCCGAGCAGGGGTGCGGCGTTGCCGGCGCTCGCCTGTTCGATCGCGAGCGGCAGCAGCGCCGCGGTTTCCGGCGTGTACGCGAAAAGACGCACGATCGTCGCCAGCGTATCCACATCGAGCGTGCCGTGATCCGGCGCAAACGTCACCGCGTCCGGGTAGGTCACCTTGAGCGGCGCGCCGCGCAGTCTGTCGCGCAGCGCATACAGCGCACGATAGGGATCGCCATAACGCGCCTTGCACGCCGGCGTTCCGGTGCATTCGGCGAAGTCGGCCTTCAGTGCCGCATCGAGATTGATCGCGAACTCCGATCCGAGCACGAGCTGGTTCGGCACCACGCTGTCGAGTACGACGCTGCGCGCGCCGTCCGGATGCACGCGCATGTATTGCAGCGCGACGCGGGTTCCGTAGGAAACGCCGAGCAGGTCCAATTGCGGTGCGCCGAGTGCTTGACGCACGGCTTCAAGATCCGTGACCGCGTCGCTCGTCGTGTAATAGCGCGGGTCGGCCTTGTCGGCGAGCGCGGCCAGACACTGGCTCGTTTCGGCGCGCAGGCGTTCGAGATCGAGCCCGGCGTTCGCTTCGTCCGGCGCTTCCTCGTCTCCCTTGCAAGTGAGGGCATTCGAGCCGCCGGTACCGCGCTGGTCGAGCAGCACGATGCGGTGGTGCTTGCGCAGCGGCGCCAGTGCCGGCGCCACGGACGCATAGTCCTTCGTCGCCGTCTGGCCGGGTCCGCCCGCCAGGAACACCACGAGATCGGGTTCGGCAACCGCCGCATCGGTGTCGATCAACGCAAGTTTCAAGCCGATGCGACGCCCGTGCGGTTCCGCGCGATTTTCCGGCACGTCGAACGTGGTGCAGTACGCCGCCGTGGTCGCGCCGGTGTGCGGCTGATCAAGTGCGCACGCCTTGAACGTCAGCGCACCGAGCGTGATCGCGGTTGGTACCGTGGCCTGCGCGGTGGCCAGAGCGCCGAACAACGGGGCGATCAGGATCCAGCGCAGAGGTAGGGCTGTCGGCATCGCTCAGTTTCCGGGTTTGAAAATCGATTCAATCGCAAGTTTGAACAGTTTCGCGATGCGAAACGCAAGCGGCAGGCTCGGGTCGTACTTGCCGGTCTCGATCGCGTTGACGGTCTGGCGCGACACGTCGAGGCGTTCGGCCAGATCGGCTTGCGACCAGCCGTGTTTCTCGCGCAGTTCGCGCACGCGGCTTTTCACAGCCAGTCGCAGTCCACACCGCCGCCATAGCGAATCCCCACCCACAATCGCGTCAGACCGTACGTCACGCAGAGGATCGGGAACACCCAGATGAGGATATCGCCCTTGAGCATCAGAACCCCGGCGGCACAGAGAAAACCGATGGCGAGACTCAGCGTGGCGATGATGCCGGTCGCCACGCTGAGCGCGATCAGGTGCAGGCGCTGCGCAAGTTCGTCGCTGTCGATGATGCGCCTGGCCAATACCCAGACCATCGCCACCACCGGCGCGACCGGAGCCAGCGCCAGCACGATAGCGAGCCAGGGCCGGTGAACGCGATGGGCGTGCGGGAACGCCAGCACCATGAGCGCGATGTACACCGTCATTAACGCAAGCACCTGCAGGGTGTAGCGCTTTTTCGAATACGGCACAGTGCAACCTCTTCGGTGATGTCAAGTACACTTGACACACGCAGCCTATTCACCGCGCGCGATAATGTCAAGCGTGCTTTACATACGCATTACCCCGCCACGGTGCCGCGCGCGGTCCTACATCAATGGGCCGATTCGCGCGCGGCGTCGCGCGCGGCCTTGGGGCTAGCGCGAGGAAACGTACTTCTCGCGACGGACGTGCTGCACGGAGAGACCGGCGTCCTTGAGTCGGGCGAACGCCTCGTCGACCATGTCCGGGTTGCCGCACAGATAGGCGATGTCACGCGCGGGATCGGGTTCCAGCGCCGCGAGCGCGACATGCACACGCCCGCCGCGATCGTTCGGGCGCGGACTCGCGCGCATCGCACGGCTGAAACATGGATGGTAGGAGAAGCCCGGCGTCGAGCGCGCAAACGCCTCGAACTCCTCGCCGTACAACAACTCGGTCTCGTTGCGCGCGCCCTGGATCAGCGCGACTTCGCAGCCGCGCGCGCCGATAACCCTGGCCAGGCCCGGCAACATCGCGCGGTAGGGCGTCACGCCGGTGCCGGTCGCGACCAGCAGGTAGCGCGCGTTGGTATCGGCATCCATCAGGCAGAAGCGTCCATACGGCCCGCTCGCGTCGACACTCTCTCCGTGCGCAAGTCCGCCGAGCAGAGCGGTCGCGGCGCCACCGTCGACATACGAGACCGCAATTTCGACTTGCTCGACCGGGTCGCCGCCACCGGCGCCGATGGTCGCCACGGAGTAGCTGCGCTTGGTCGGTTTGCCGTCGTCGTAGCTGAAATGAATCTGCACGAACTGGCCCGGCACAAACGCGAACGGCTGGCCGTCGGCTCGTGCAAACGCCATATGCCGCACTGCCGGGGCAAGCATGTAGCTCGATTCGAGACGCAGCGGAAAGTGGGCGACCACGGAATGCGATGAGCCGGACCAAACGGCTCGTTATACTATCAGGCTGGCGCAATATCCCGCGTCGCCCGATCCGAACCGTATCCATGGCTGTTACTCCGGCGCTCGACGTGGTCGAGCTCAAGAAAACCTATGCCAACGGCGTCGTCGCGCTGAAGAACGTTTCGTTGCGCGTGGAGCCCGGCGATTTCTTTGCCCTGCTGGGACCCAATGGCGCGGGCAAGTCGACCTTGATCGGCATCCTGTCCTCGCTGGTCAACGCAAGTGGCGGCGAGGCACGCGTGTTCGGCGTGTCGGTGCAGCACGAACGCAGCGCAGCGATGCGCCTGATCGGCCTGGTCCCGCAGGAACTCAATTTCAACCAGTTCGAGCGGCCATTCGATATCTGCGTGAACCAGGCCGGTTTCTACGGCATTGCTCGGGACATCGCCTGCACGCGCGCCGAGAAATACCTCAAACAGCTGGCACTGTGGGACAAGGCGTTCCATTCCGCGCGCACGCTCTCGGGCGGCATGAAGCGACGGCTCATGATTGCGCGCGCGATGATGAATGAGCCGAAGCTGCTGATACTCGACGAGCCGACCGCTGGCGTCGACATCGAGATACGTCGCTCGATGTGGCAGTTCGTGCGTGCAATCAATGCGGCGGGCACGACCGTGATCCTGACCACGCATTATCTGGAGGAAGCCGAACAGTTGTGTCGCAATATCGCGATCATCGATCACGGCGCAATCATCGTCGACACGACGATGAAGGAGCTTTTGTCCAAGCTCGACATCGAGACGTTCGTGCTGGATCTTGTTGAACCATGCACCACACTGCCCGAAGTTCCGGGGGTACGCCTGCTGCGTGTGGACGACTACATGATAGAGGCCGAAATGGCGCGAGCGCACGACCTCAATTCGCTGTTCGCGGCTCTCGGCGCTGCCGGACTCACGGTGCGCTCGATGCGCAACAAGTCGAACCGCCTCGAGGAACTATTCGTCCGGCTGGTCGACAGCGGCAAGGAGGCGGCGTGAGTTTCACGCCGAATCTGGTTGCGCTGGCCACCATCGTGCGGCGCGAAGTACGCCGCATCCTGCGCATCTGGACCCAGACACTGCTGCCCTCGGCAATCACGATGACGCTGTACTTCGTGATCTTCGGCAACATGATCGGACGGCGCATCGGCAATATCGAACCCGGCATCGGCTACATCGATTACCTGGTGCCCGGGCTCATCATGATGGCGGTGATCAACAACTGCTATGCCAACATTTCGTCGTCCTTCTTCGGCGCCAAATTCGGACGTTTCGTCGAGGAGATGCTGGTATCGCCGATGCCGAGCTGGGTGATCCTGGTCGGCTACGTCGCCGGATCGGTGCTGCGCGGCCTCATCGTCGCCGTCCTGGTGCTGATCATCTCTATGTTCTTCACGCACATCCATCTGTATCACCCGTGGGTGACCTTGAGCAGCATCCTGTTGACCGCGATCGTGTTTGCGCTGGCCGGTTTCATCAATGCGGTGTTTGCCAAGAAGTTCGACGACGTCGCGCTGGTGCCGACTTTCGTGCTGACGCCGCTGACCTATCTGGGCGGCGTGTTCTACTCGGTCAGTCACCTGCCGCAGCCATGGCGCGAGATTTCCTATGCGAATCCGATCCTGTACATGGTCAATTCGTTCCGCTGGGGATTGCTCGGCGTGAGCGACGTCGGCCTTGGCATTTCCTACGCGGTGATGCTCGGCTTTGCCGTTGTTCTCGCGACCATCGGTATCCAGTTGCTCAATCGCGGCATCGGATTGCGCAGCTAGTTCGCGCCGGGATGGTGCGTGTACTGCTTCAGCGTGTCGCCGTAGCCTGCGCGTTCGGCGGATCGGGCAAATCGAAAAACCGGCGCGCGGTGTCGCTCGCATGCGCGGCGGTGATTTCGACCGGCTCACCGCGCGCGGCCGCAACAGCCGCGCATATGTGCTCGAGATACATCGGCTCGTTGCGTCGATGCGACGGCTTCGGTGCCAGATCGCGCGGCAGCAGATATGGTGCGTCGGTTTCAAGCATCAGGCGATCGGTCGGAATAGACCGCAGCAGTTCACGCAGGTGCAGGCCGCGACGTTCGTCGCAGATCCACCCGGTGATGCCGATATGGAAATCGCGTTCGAGGTAGTCGTCGAGCTCGGCACGTCCCCCCGTAAAACAATGCACGACAACCGGTCCGAACCGAGCGCGCCGTCGATCGCCGAAAAAGCTGTCGAGACGCGCGATGAAATCGGCATGCGCGTCACGCTGGTGCAGGAACAATGGCTTGCTGCACTCATGCGCGATCGCAAGCTGGCGCTCGAACGCACCGATCTGCGCGGCGTGCGGCGCGTAGTTGCGGTAGTAATCCAGACCGGTTTCGCCGACCGCCCTGACCTCGGGTGCGGCGGCCAGCTCGCGCACCAGCGCGTCGGTCGCATCATCGTAATCAAGCGCATGGTGCGGGTGTACGCCGGCTGTTGCGAACAGAAAGTCGGGCCGACTGCGCGCGAGTGCC
>JBAVZT010000370.1:0-2463 GCA_049588955.1 Rhodanobacteraceae bacterium
TGTTCGCGCAGGTTTTTCGCGACGCTGCCCTTGAGCAGCCCGAGCTTGACCAGCCCGCGCGTGATCACCCGCACCGCGGCGTCGTGGTAGGCGTCGAACGGGCGCCCGGGACGCACCTCGGCGATCGCGGCCGTCTGCGCCGCCAGCACGATATCGTAGAGCGCGCGCTGCGCCGGACTGAAGCGTCCATTGACGGGAAACGTGCGCGTGATGTCGGATGCATAGCAGTCCAGCTCGGCGCCCGCATCGATCAGCAGCAGATCGCCATCGCCGAGTTCGGCATTGTTGGCGCGATAGTGCAGTACGCAGGCGTTGGCGCCGCCACCGACGATCGGCTCGTAGCTCGGCACCGCGCCATGCCTCCGGAACGTATGCATCAATTCGGCTTCGACCGCATGCTCGTTCATGCCCGGGCGGGTCGTGCGCATTGCTCGCGTATGTGCCTCGGCCGCAATCGCGGCGACCTTGCGCATCAGGCGCAGCTCGGATCGCGACTTGTACAGACGCAGATCGTGCAGCAGATGCGACAACGCGACGAATTCGTGTGGCGCGCGTGCGCCCTGGCGCACCTGTCCGCGCACGCGGTTGACCCAGCCGATCAGCTTGGCGTCGAAATCGGGATCGCGGCCGAAATGGTAGTAGACGCGCGAGCGCCCCTCGATCAGGCCGGGCAGAATGTCGTCGACATCGTCGATTGGAAACGCATCGTCCATGCCGTAGTCGGCGACCGCCCCTTCCTGGCCTGCGCGCGGCCCGTCCCAACGTTCACGTTCGGGATCGCGTTCGCGGCAGAACAGGATGACTTCGCCTTGCTCGCGGCCCGGCACCAGCGCAAGCACGGCATCGGCTTCGGGAAAACCCGTCAGATAATGAAAGTCGCTGTCCTGGCGATACGGATAATGCGCATCGTTGTTGCGCAATCGCTCGGGCGCCGACGGCACGATCACGATCGCGTCGCGACCGGCCATGCGCATGAGTTGCTTGCGCCGTCGTGCGTATTCCCTGATCTGGATCATGGTTCTCTCGCCCGTCAGTGCAAGGTTGGCGGGCGCGCATTCTGCACAAGCTCCGCATACAGCAAGAGTACGCCAACGCGCACGAACTCGACCAGTTCAGCCAGAGCGCGCTCGTCCTCCTCGCTCTCGCCGCTCTCGCCGCTCTCGCCCGTGCCGATTTCGAAACGCGAGCGCGCGATATCGCCGAGATCGTGCAGTATCTCGGCGCCGTCCGTGGACTTCGCCGCCGCATCGGCCGCGCCGGCCAGACCGACCCCGCCAAGAAATCCACGGCACCAGTCGACCAGCGCATCCGCGCGGGTGCTCAAGGATTCCCGCGTTGCGGGCAGCAGGGGTTCGAATTTCAGCTCCGGATCGTCGAGTTCGGCCCGGCATTCCCGATACAGACGGTCGGCGAGTTCGGTGCGCGTCGTTTCCGGTTCGCCAAGGTCGAGCGCGAGAGCATCGACCCATCGTTGCGCACCGGCCTCGCCTCCTCCGCACAGGTAGCCGATCAGCGATCCGTGCAGATCGCTGGCGCCGACGCCGGAGCGAAGAGCGACCAGCGTGCGGCTGAGTTCGGCATGGGTCAGGGCCGCAGAGGACATGCGCCGGCGGATATCGTGACCATGCGCATCATTCTACCTGCCCCGGGGATCCTTCGTGGTTCGACGGCGAATCGCGCCACCCGGGTTGCTTCCAAGCGCCGGCCGCAATGCTATAGTTTCGTTATGTCCGGACCGGAGCAAGCGCTGACAGCCATTACTGCCCGGATCGATCAGCTGATCGATCTGTGCCGGCGTCTGCAGGAGGAGAACCGCAGCCTGCGGCACAGCCAGGAACATCTGGCCAGCGAACGCGCACAGCTCATGGTCAAGAACGAACAGGCGCGCTCGCGCGTCGAAGCGATGATCGGCCGACTCAAGTCGCTCGAACAAAACCACGGCTGAGGCAACACGCATGTATCCGTCAGGGGGAGATGGCCGATAGCCATGAGCGAGCCGGTATCCATCCGCATTCTCGATCGCGAATTCCTGATCGCATGCAAGCCGGAAGAGCGCGCCAGCCTGATCGACGCGGCAACCTTCCTCGACAACAAGATGCGCGAAGTACGAGCGAGCGCCCATGGTTCGGCATTGGATCGCATCGCGGTGTTGACCGCGCTCAATCTCGCGCACGATCTGCTTGCGCTGCAACGCAGCAGCGAAGCGGCATCGGCTAGCCTCGACCAACAGCTCAATGTGCTCAAAACACGGCTTGATGCCGCCTGCGTCTGAGCTACAATGATGCCGTCCTCTGCGGTGTACGGCAGCGCATTCTTACATATTGCCTTGCTCCTATAGACGACCCAGGGAAGTGATGCGAGCGCCGGTGTGCATGTCCGCGCAAGCGGAAAGCCTGATGGACTCGTTGACGTTCCCACCTGATCCCGAGGATCAAGGTCGTTCGATGCGCACCGGTATGGCGG
>JBAVZT010000371.1:0-11165 GCA_049588955.1 Rhodanobacteraceae bacterium
CCCGATCACCTGCTGGCAGCGTCGCTGCATCTCGGGGTTGTCGCGCTGCACCGACGCAAAATCGAGCGACGCGGAACTGCTGCCCGCCGTCATCGACGAGGCCGCGCCGCCGCCGAGGCCGATCAGCATGGCCGGACCGCCAAGCACGATCAGCAGGTCCCCCTCATGCAGGCGCTTCTTCTCGACGTCACAGGCCCTGAGGTTGGCGAGCCCTCCCGCCAACATGATCGGCTTGTCGTAACCTCGGCGCAGTCCCGGTTCGCCACTGTCCTGCTCGAACGTGCGGAAATAGCCGCCCAAACAGGGACGCCCGAATTCATTGTTGAACGCGGCCGCGCCGATGGGTCCGTCGCGCATGATCTCGAATGCGCTCGCAAAGCGCGGCGGAAGCGAACGCTCCGACTCCCATGGACGCGCGAGACCGGCAATTCTCAGATGCGATACCGAAAAACCGGTCAATCCCGCTTTCGGACGCGCGCCGCGACCGGTCGCGCCTTCGTCCCGAATTTCACCGCCGGCCCCGGTCGCTGCTCCGGGAAACGGGGAAATCGCGGTCGGATGATTGTGCGTTTCAACCTTGATCGCGTAGGGCACCGCCTCGACGACGCCGGCGTAGACGCCGCTGTCCGGATCCGCAAAAAAACGCCGTGCAGAATTCCCCTCGATCACCGCCGCGTTGTCGGAGTACGCCGACAGCGTATGTTCCGGCGAAACCTTGTGCGTGTTCCTTACCATCGCGAACAACGAAAGCGGTTCGGGCTCGCCATCGATGACGAACTCCGCGTTGAAGATCTTGTGGCGGCAGTGCTCCGAGTTGGCCTGCGCGAACATCATCAGTTCGGCATCAGTCGGATCGCGTCCCAGCGCCGCATACGACTCGATCAGGTATTCGACTTCATCGGAGGCAAGCGCCAGGCCGAGCTGTGCATTGGCCGCATTCAACGCAGCGACCGGATCGGTGCCGAGCGCGATGCGTCCGAGCGGCGCCGGTTCGCCAACGTCGAACAGATGATCGGCATCCTTGATCGAAGTCACGATCTCCTGCGTCATGGGATCGTGCAGGGCGGCAAGCAGCGTGCGCCCGACATCGCTGTCGCTGCCGACTGCCGGCACAGCGTCGATTTCGAGCGCCATGCCACGTTCAACACGCCGGATTTGGACACCGCAACCTTGCAGAATATCGGTGGCCTTGCTGGACCAGGGCGACACCGTGCCGATGCGCGGTATGACCCACAACGTTGCAACGCGCGCACCGTCGCTTGCGGCAACGAGCATCCGGCCGAGACGCTCGAGATCGGGCGCGTGTTGCGGCAGCGGATCGACGAAGTACACGAAATGCGCCGAGCGCAGTACGCACCCCGGCGCGAGCCGCGCCAATTCGACGTTCAGGCGATCAATCCGGAATGACGACAGGGCCGACTGGCCGTCGAGTGCGATCATGATCGCAGGCAGCGCAAAGACCGCGCATGATAGCCGATGGGGGCGCGCCGCCGGGAACTGGCCGCCCACAAGCCGGTCTGGCAGGCAGCAAGGCGCCGACCTCCAGCCGACTTGGTGGACCGTTTGCGGAAGACTTCGGTTCGGTCCCTGTTCACGCGCGCGCGGACTTGACGCTCAGTTGTTCTGCGCTACCGCGACGTCTCCGAGTTTCTGCAACTTGGACAGCATCTGATCGGGCGTCAAATAGCCGCCGATCTTGGTACCGTCGGCGGCGAGGATCGTCGGTGTGCCGCGGACACCGACGGCGACGCCAAGCCGGAATTCCTCCGCGACCGGATTGGGACATTTCGCGCTCACCGGATCATGCCCTGCCTTGGCCGCTGTGAACGCCGCCTTGCGATCCTTCGCGCACCAGACTGAAACCGCCTTGTCGTAGGAGGGCGAACCGATGCCGGTGCGCGGAAAGAACAGGTAATCGACCTCGATCCCGCGCCGAAGGTATTCGGCGATCTGCGAATGCAGCTTGCGGCAGTATCCGCAGTCCAGATCGGTGAACACCGTCACCTTGTATTTGGGCTTGCCCGGTGCAAAAACGATGCGCTTGGATTTTGGCACCGCATCCACCTTGCTCTTCTGCTCGATTGCAAGGCGCGCTCCGGTGAGGTCGCGCTTGCTGGTGGTGTCGTAGAGCGTGCCTTGCAGGAGGAAGCGCCCGTCATCGCTCACATAGATCAGCTGATCGCCGACCAGTGCCTGACGAAAACCGGGCAACGGCGATTCCTCGACCGCATCGATCCTTGCCTTCGGCACGATGCTCAGCAACGCCTTGCGTGCAAGCACATCGGACGACTCGGCGCCCCGCACGAGCGGCATCGTCCCGATCACCACGATCATTGCGATCAGACAACAACCCTTACGCATTATCGAAATCTCGTGCGATGTGAGGGAGCAAGGCGCTTGCCGTTCAAGTCCGTACGACCCTCAATTGCGAGCCGCATCGGCTTTCGCGAGACGATCGAGCTCGGCGGCCAGCTGATCGGGCGACATCGCGATCTGCGGCGCGATCTGGGTGCCGTCGGCCGCGAGCACGGTCGGAGTGCCGTTGATACCGAGTGTATGTCCGAGCTTGACCAGCTCCGGCACCGGTGTCGGACAAGTCGCGTTCTTGCCCGGGTCCTTGCCGGCCATCGCTGCGGTGAACGCATCGGGTCGATCCTTCGAGCACCACACCGCCTCGGCATGCTTGTCGGCACCCGGATGGATGCTGAGCGGGAAGAACAGGTAATCCACCGCGATACCGTCGGCGTTGTACTTGGCGATCTGCTGGTGAAAACGACGACAGAACGGGCAATCCACGTCGGTGAATACGGTAACGGTGTACTTCGGATCGGGCGGCGCAAACACGATGCGCTTGTCCGGACCCACGTCCGCGAGTGCATTCTTGCGCACTCTGGCACGTGCGAGCGCCGTCAGATCGCGCTTGTTCTTCACATCGTAGGCGCTGCCGTCGAGCACATAGCGCCCGTCCTTGCTGACATACACCAATTCGCCACCGGCGATCGCCTCGTAGAAGCCCGGAATCTCGGAGTCCTGCACCGCGTCGATCTTCACGTTCGGTGCCAGCGCAGACATGGCCTGATGCACGACGTCCTCGGGCGACGCCGCGGACACGTTGGCGGCCATCGATAAACCGGCAATCAGGCCGATGATGAATACGAAAATACGCATAAACAACCTCGCAGGGCGAACCCGGCTCTCGAATGGGTGCGTCGATACCGGTCTGGGACCGGTCGCGGGCAGACAATCTTGCGCCGCTCCTGTGCAGTGAACCTTGTCGGACCACACAATCGGACCGCACAAGAGGGCCTTGGTTCGACGACAACTATTTCAACAGCCGATTGTCGCACGCGTGCAGCGGCAGCGAAAGGACATCGATTCGGCGCGACCGCGTCTCTGCTTCGCGCCCGGTGCCTACCCGCGCGGATGATGCCGCTGGTGCAGGCGTTTCAGGCCTTCCTTGGCGACCAGGGTATAAATCTGCGTGGTCGACAGCGAACTGTGACCAAGCATCAGCTGCAATGCTCGCAGATCGGCTCCATGATTGAGCAGGTGCGTCGCAAACGAGTGCCTGAGCACGTGTGGCGAAATGCGCTTTGCCGGAATACCGGCGCTGCTCGCATATTTTCTGACCAACACCCAGAACATCTGCCGACTGAGGCCGGCACGGCGCGCGGTCACGAACAGCGCGTCGCAGGCGCCGCCGGCGAGCAGTTGCGGCCGCGCCCCGTCGACATAGCGGGTCAGCCAGTCCGCCGCTTCCTCGCCCAGGGGCACCAGGCGTTCCTTGCCGCCCTTGCCGGTAACGCGCAACACCCCCTGGCGCAGGTTCACCTGCTGCGCAGTCAATCCGACCAGTTCGCTCACGCGCAGCCCGGTCGCGTACATGAGTTCGAGCATGGCGCGATCGCGAATGCCGCGCACCGTGTCGGGCGGCGCATCCAGCAGCGATTCGATGTCCGCCTCCGACAGCGCCTTGGGCAGACCGCGCGGCAATTTCGGGGCATCGAGCAGCAACGTCGGATCGACCTTCAGTTGGCCGTCGCGCTGCAGCAGGCGGTAGAACTGACGCAGGGTCGACAGCAAGCGTGCGTTCGAACGCGCGGAATAGCCGACGCCGCGGTTGCCGCCTTGTGTCGAACGGGCTTCAAGATAGCGGAAGATCTGCTCGCGCGTGCAACTTGCCAATGCGCCACCTTTACCATGCAACCAGCGTGACAAGCCTTCGAGATCCCGCCGATAGCCGGCCAAGGTGTTGTCCGCGAGCCCGAGTTCGGACCACGCGCGCTCGACAAAGCGGTCGATCAGACCCTGATCCGGGCTATCGATCGGCGTGCGCTTTCCGGTGTTGGTCATCGAGTACATTTCATTGGGGCTTGCGCAAGCCAGCCTAATCCCCGACGCTGGCAACTGTCACCGCTGTTGCCGCCATCAGCCCGCCAAACCGTGCCCGAACTCCGCCCCGCCGCACTCTGGCTGCGCCTCGCCGCGGCGATCTACGACCTGTTCCCGCTGATCGGCTTGTGGATGCTGACCGCAGCACTCTCGCTCGCCGCCACCCGCGGCGCGCTGGATGCGCACCATCCGCCACTCGCCTATCGTGTTGCACTGCTGCTCGTCACGGCGGCGTATTTCGTGATTTCCTGGTCGCGTGGCGGCCAGACCATCGGCATGCGTGCGTGGCGCCTCAAGCTGACGGCCGCTGACGGCGGCGCCCTTCCCTGGCCGCGTGCGCTGCTGCGTTTCGGCGTCGCCTTGATATCGCTGTTCGCGTTCGTCCTCGGCTTCGTCTGGTGCCTGATCGATCGCGACCGCCGTGCCTGGCACGACATCGCCGCGCGTTCGCGCCTCGTGCGGGAACCAACCATCGGGTAGCTAGCGCAAGTTCGAAAGGTCCTCGCTCGCCGAGCAGACGACCACATCGTCGAGGTAGCCGCAACGCGACGTTATCGCGCCATCAGCTGCCAGCAGCGCGCCGATTTCCTGCGAACTGCGGTACAGGTAAAGTGTGCCGGGCTGTCCGAAGTTCGTGGTCGCCTCGCTTCGCTCGCGCGCGCAGTTCTTGGTGTAGCGCGTCTGGTAGGCGCTGTTGTTCGGCTTGTCCAGCCTGGCGGCGATCCAGTCGATTCCGAGTACGCGCCAGCGCGTGCCGGGAACGCCGCGCCCGAACAGGCCGCCACACTCGAACGACGGGAACTCGAAGATGCGGTCGTGCTCGCCGATGAGTTTTCGCCACGCCGTCCGATCGATGGCAGGTTCGGCGGCGCGCGCACTCGCCGCGCGAACCGCCGCCTGCATCGGTGCGACGTCGACGATCTGCAGCAGCGCGGCGGCGGCCAGCAACCACACGGATCGCCCGCGATAGCGATGGACCACGACGGCGATCAATGCCGCCAGCAGGGTGTACACCGCGATCCACACAAAGCGCCCGGATCCGCGAAACTCCGACAGCCAACCGATCACGCGGGCCGACAGCGGCACGTTGAACAGCTCGTGCGATCCGAATCCGACGCGGTTCGAGATCGCAAACAACAGCACAACCGCGAGCATGATCGCGAGCACGAGATGACGGCGCAACCCGGCACGCAGGTTGCGCAGCGAAGGCAGCGCGGCCAGGCACAGCAGCAGCACCCCCGCGCCGAGATAACACGCGCCTTCCCACTGATACAAGCCCGGAAGATCGGGCGTCGTGGTGTGAAGGAGGCGTCCGCTCAACGTACCCGCCAGCGGAACGAACGGCGACAGCAGGTTCAGCGAATACAGGCCGTAGTCGCCGAAACCGGTTCCGGCGGCACTCGCGAAACCTCCGATCCATACAATCAGGAGCACGGCCGCAGCCATTGAGCCCAGGCGGACCAGCACCTCGCGAATATCGAGGCGCCCATCGCGCCATTGATCGAGGATCGCCGTGACAACGAGAAGGCCCGACATTGCCGCAAGATACGGATGCAGCATCAGCGCGAGCACCGGCCACGCGCACAGCGCGAACCACTGCCGGCGCGTCAACCCGTGGCGTTTCGCGCGCACATAGCCGTCGAGTGCCAGCAGGATAAAGAACTGTCCCATGAGTCCGGCATGACCGAAACGCAGAAACAGCATCGGCAGGTAGCAGAACAGGACCACGCCGGCGATATGTGACGCCGGCTTGCGCACATCGAGCGCCAGCAGCAATCGCGATGCTGCAACCGCTTGGAGCACAAGGCATGACGCAACCCACAGCCCGACGTAATTCGGGGGAACCGAACCTGCCGGCCACGCCAACCGGTACAACAGCTTCGCCGGCAGTGCCATGAGCGGCAGACTGTCCGACAACAGCAGATTGCTGCCTTCCGGCAAGTGAAAGTTGCCGATTGCGAACAGCGGAAACCGCCAGATGTCGTGCGCGTAATAAAGCCAGCCGATCTGGCCCATCGCGACGTCGCCGGTAACCCGTTGCCAGAATGCGCCGATGCCCGCGATGTACCCCGGGCTGAGCGTCAGGGCGGCGAAAACAACACCGAGCGCAACGGCAAGCGAAGGGCGCTCACGCGTCGCTCTCGCTGCGGTCGCGTCAGGCATGGCGTCGGAAATACACCACTGCCGCAACAGCCAGCAGCAGCGGCGGAATCAGGTTGGCGATAGCCGGGTGCACGCCATAGACCGCTCCGAAATTGACGATCGCGTGCTGCAGGAAATAAAACCCGATCGCGAGCACGATGCCAATGAACAGGCGTTTGGACAAGCCACCGCTGCGCAAGGTGCCGAACGCGAACGGCAGCGCGCCGAACGCGAGCACGAGGATATTGAGCGGGTGGAACACGCGCGCCCAATACGCCTCGCGAAAGGGCGAAGCATCCTGACCGTTCTTTTCCAGATAGGCGATGTTTCGCGCAAGGTCGCGTGCCGCCATGTACTGGGGTTGCACGATGCTGAGCGAGAGTACGCGCGGATCCAGACCCGATTGCCATTGCCGCTCGGCCTGCTCACTGCTGCGCGCGCTGTCCTGGCCGAATTCGGTGCGGCGCACGTGCTTCATGGTCCACACACCGTGCTGATAGGTCGCGCTTTCGGCGCGGGACAATGTCGTGAGACGACCGTCCGGATCGAACTCGAACACGCGTACGCCGCTCAGCTCGAGCTCGCGCCCGTGCGCGGTCTGACGGCTGCCCGCATGACGCGCATTGATGACCGCGCCACGATCGCGCGCCCACAGACCGCCACCCTTCGCAAGCGCGATATCACTCGATTTTGCACCAAGGTCGATCGATTGCGATTTTTGTTCTCCGGCCGGTCCGATGGTTTCGCCGATCACCACAACCAGCAAGGTCAGCGCCGCGAGCACAACCACGACCGATGCGCAGATGCGCAGCTTCGACAGACCGGCCGCTCGCAGCGCGGTCAGCTCGCTGCTGCCGGCGAGCGTGCCGAGTCCGAGCAGGCCACCGATCAGCGCAGCGTAGCCGAACAACTCGTAGGCACGCCGCGGGAACGTCAGCAACACTTCGATGACGGCAGTCGAAAGGGTGTATCGGCCGTGGCCGATATCATCGATATGGCCAACGAAAACAGTGAACGCATCGAAGCCGACCAGCACGAACCAGGTCAGGCCGACGGCGCCGAGCACTGAAAGCGCAACGAGGCGATCGGCTTGCTTGATGCGCAAGCCGCGCCGATGCGCAAGATCGGTGCGTGCCATGCGCCGCTTCCACCACAGCCGTGAAAGTGGGGTCGCCGTTGCACCCATCAGATTGCCCCGGAGGCGCCGCGCGCCCGGCGCAGATGCTGGCCGCGCCAGATCAGCCATATCGCCGTGGCGATCGTCGGCACATACAGCCACCAGAAACCGAATACGGGCGCAAGCCTTCCCTGGCTTATCCACGAACGCCCGAGCGCCAGGCAATTGGCATAGACGAAATAGAACAATGCGGCGAGCAACAAACGTGCGTAACGCGGCTCGCGCGGACTCGACCTGGACAGCGGCAACGCCAGCAGGATCAGCACCACTCCTGACAGCGGGGCGGCAAGACGCCAGTTGAGTTCGGCGCGCGCGGCCGGCTCGTCGCTGGCCATCAACGCGGCCGTCGGCGTCGAGTGCGCGCCGGCCACGTCGCTCGCATCATTCTCGCTGTCGGGTAGTTTGATGTCGTTGCGCGTAAAACGCATCAGGCGATAGTCGTCTTCGCCAACCTTGCCTTCCACGCGAAAGCCGTCCTGCAGGGCGAGATAGCGACCGCTGCCATCGGCATCGTGATAGAGAAATCCGTGCGTCGCCGTGATCACGTCGATGCGCGGCGGCTGGTCACGCGTGGCGTGTTCGGTTTCCACGAACATGCGCTTGAACGTGGTACCGCCATTGGCCATTTCACCGACATACATCACGCCGTCGCGCCCCGGCAGGTCGACGAAGCGCCCGGGTTCGAGACCCGCGACGATCAGGGAACGATTGGCTTCCTCGAGCAGTTTTTGCGACAGGCGCACGGAGGCAGGTGCCAGCCAGAACGAGATTGCTGAGAGCCCGGCCATGACCGGCAGCGCCAGCAGCAGCAGTGGTCGCGCGAGGCCGGAAAGATCCAGCCCGGACGCCTGAAGCACCGCCATTTCGCTGTCACGCCAGAGGCGCCCGAACGCCAGCAACACTCCGAAAAATACCGACGCGGGCAGCAACACGGTCAGCGCATCGACCGTCCGAAGGCCGATCAACACGAACAGTAGATCGGTCGGAATGCGGCCGCGGGCAATCTTTGCAAGCAAATCGGCGACCGTCCCGCCGACGGTAACCAGGAGCAGGATTGCGGCGGTCGCGAGAAACGCCAGTGCCATCTCGCGCAACAGATAACGGTCGACAACGCGCAGAGCGATCGGTGTTTGGCCTACAATTCGCTGCTTCATGCCCTTGCCGGCGAGCGTGCGGTCGTTGCTAGTGTACTTGGCCGCACCGCCGCCGGCTGATCGGCCGTATCCGCGACCGGCGGCGTCTTGCCATTCCATCTGGAGCAACGATGACTCTCAAGTTCAGTGTGACGCGCGAATCACCCGAAACCGTGAACAGCCCCTGCATCGTCGTTGGCGTACATGAGGACAACGTGCTGACCAGCGCCGCCGCACGCCTGGACGAGCACTCCGGCGGCGCGATCAAGCGACTGCTCGAAAGCGGTGATGCAAACGGCAAGGCAGGCAAGACCACGCTGCTGTTCAATCTCGATGGCATTGCCGCAACGCGCGTCCTGCTGGTCGGGCTCGGCGAGCAGAACAAGTTCGACGCTGCAGCTTTTTGTCGCGCGACACGCGATTCGGCGCATGTGCTCAAGGATCTGCCGATCACATCGGCGGTGTCCTATCTGACCGAAGTCGATGTGCCGGAGCACGACGAAGCCTGGAAGGTGCGCGCGGCGGCGATCGCCGCGGACAACCAGGCATACAAGTACAGCGCGACCTTCAAGCCCAAGGACAAGCCCGCCAACAAGCCCGAGCCTGCGCAATGGGAGGCCATCGCCTTTGCCGCCAAAGGGGATGCAGCGCGCGCACTGACCGAAGCCGACGCGATCGCCAAAGGCGTGCGCCTGGCGCGCGAACTCGGCAATCTGCCACCGAATATCTGCAATCCGGCCTACATCGCGGCACAGGCGAAGGAACTCGCCGATACGCACCCGGGTGTAACGCTCGAGGTGCTTGAGCGCGATGCGATGCAGAAACTCGGCATGGGCGCACTGCTCGGCGTGTCACGCGGATCGGCCAATCCCCCCAAGCTCATCGTGCTGCGCTGGCAGGGCGCTGCAGACAAGGAAAAACCGTACGCGTTGGTCGGCAAGGGCATCACGTTCGATTCCGGAGGCCTCTCGCTCAAGCCCGGCGCCGGGATGGAGGAGATGAAGTTCGACATGTGCGGCGGCGCCGGCATGCTCGGCGCATTCCTTGCGGCAGTGGAGCTGAAGCTGGCACTGAACCTGGTGTGTGTGGTGCCCGCGGTCGAGAACATGCCGGACGGCGATTCGTACCGGCCGAGCGATATCGTGACGACCATGTCCGGTCTGACCGTGGAAGTGCTCAATACCGACGCCGAAGGCCGCCTGATCCTGTGCGACGCGCTGACCTATGTGCAGAAGTTCGACCCGCAAATCATCATCGACTCGGCCACGTTGACCGGCGCCTGCGTCGTTGCGCTCGGCAAGCATGCATCGGGCCTGATGACAAACGACGAGCAACTGGCCGGCCAGTTGCTGGATGCCGGCAGGCGTACGCACGATCGCGCCTGGCGTTTGCCCTTGTGGGACGACTATCAGAGTCAGCTCGATTCGGCGTTCGCCGACGTCGCCAATATCGGCGGCAAGTACGGCGGCGCGATCACGGCAGGCTGTTTTCTTTCGCGCTTCACCAAAGGCTATCGCTGGGCCCACCTGGACATCGCCGGCAGCGCCTGGGATGAGGGCCGCAAGGGCATGGGCACCGGCCGGCCGGTGCCGCTGCTGAGCCAGTATCTGATCGATCGGGCGGACCAGGCCGGGCGGTGAGGTTGGATGACGAGATCAGGATGAAGTCCGCTGAAAACCACACTGCGACCTTGCCCTGGCTCGATCGTCTGCTCACCGGTCGCTGATTCTGTCGTTGCGTTCTCTGCAAATGCGCGCCGATTTCTACCTGATCGACAAGCCGCGCTTTCGCGAGAACCCGCTGTTGCTGGTCTGCGAACTCGCCGGTCGCGCGTTCGCGTCGGAGCAACCGACACTGATCCTGGCGCGCTCGTCCGGGCAGGCGGACGCGCTCGACGAATTGTTGTGGACGTTCGACGACAATGCCTGGATTCCGCATCAACTGGCCGGCGACGACGAAGACGCGCTGGCGCCGGTCCTGATCGCGTCGCCCGCCTGCGTCACAGCTTCGCGACCGCTGGTCGTCAATCTGCGTGACGCCTGCGTCGCCGGTGATGTCGAACGCGTACTGGAGGTCGTCGGGGTGGACGCGATTGAACGCGAGGCGTCGCGCCAACGCTGGCGCGAATATCGGCGTCGCGGCTGGACGATGAAAAAAAACGACATGTGAACCATGGAAAAGAGTTTCGAACCGGGCCAGATCGAAGCCAAGTGGTACGCCGAGTGGGACGCGATGGGCGTATTTTCTCCGGCCGCGGACGGCGAGCCCTACTGCATCCTGCTGCCGCCACCGAACGTGACCGGCACCTTGCACATGGGCCA
>JBAVZT010000372.1:0-10150 GCA_049588955.1 Rhodanobacteraceae bacterium
ATCGCCGCGCAGGATGGTCTCATTGCCGACCATCGCGCGGTCGATGTTGTCGTACTTTCGCGACAAGGCGATCAATCCGGCGAGTTCCTGGTCATTGTGCTCGTCGCGCCGGTCGAGCCACGCGCCTTCCATCACCTTGAGGTTGTAGAACCGCGCGAGTTGCGGAATCTCCGGACTCTCCAGCGACGAATAGGTGCGAATGCGCTTGGTGTATTGCGAAATCATGCGGATGTCGCTGGCGAGCTGGCTTTCGGTCGGGAAAATACCCCGCGTGGGATCCTGGTAACGCTGGAATGCCTCGAACGCGAAACCTTCGACCTTGCCGTTCCAGTCGGCGACGTGAACCGGACGGTTGAGCACCGCCCACAGACCGAAATTGAGCGCGGCAACGAGGAGCGCCAGTGCCAGCGCACGCCAGAAAGACTTGCGTACGATGGCGGGCGGTATCGTGGGCTTGTTTTTTTCCGCACGCCCGTTGCGCGACATCCGCCTCAGTTGGCCGAGCACGATCGGCACCAGGGCCAGTACCGCCATGCCGAGCAACGGCAGGATCACGGCGGGTTCGGAGAAGAGCCGTATCGATACGGTTCCCTGCGCCGCAATCGAGTTCGCGAGACCTGCACCAAGGGCGGTCTCGAAGGTCAGCATCACCGTGCCGCCGGCCGCGCTGGTAATCAGAAACAACCACAGCGGGCAGCGCAGCCAGGCCAGCGCCACCGTCACCGCGCCGAACGGAAAGAACGGCACCAGTCGCAGAAACATCGTATAGCTGAACGGATACGCGTGATATCCCGTGCGCAGACGCTCGACCAGCAGCGGGGCCGGGCGGGTACCATGGCTGAACGCCGCGCGCGCAGCGAGAAACAGGATCAACGCGCCGAGCGTGAGTCCGACCGCGGACAGCAGGGTGCCGGTAACGATGCCGAACAGCATTCCGCCGGCAAGGATGATGACGACGGCGCCCGGTAATCCGGTCGCAACGGCGAGCGTGGTCAGCGCGATGTAACTGACGGCGGCGACGAGGGGATAGAGCCCGATCTGCTCCTTCAGGTGCTCCTGTTGCGATGCGATCTGTTCTGGTCGCAGGCGATCCAGTTGTCCGGAGACGGCAAGCGCCAGCCCGATCGCAATCAGGACAACCAGCGGCAGAAAGGCGCGGACACGTTTGTTCATCGGCTACAACGAAGGGTTCGGACGATCGGCGCGCAGCCGATGATTCGGCAGGTCGCGCGACAGGATAGCGGATCGGCGGCGCTTTACGCGTCCGGGCGGCGAATCATGCCCAAGCGCATTTCGGCTGGCCGCATCGCCTGGTTTGCGCCATCAACTCAACGCGCCTTGGCCGCCCAGACGTCGCGCAAGGTAACCGCACGGTTGAACACCGGCATCTCGCGCGAGTGATCGCGACGATCGGCGACAAAATAGCCGAGCCTTTCGAACTGCCAGTGCGATTCCGGCGCGACGTCGGCGAGTGCCGGCTCGATCCAGGCACGCAGCACCTGTTTGGAACCGGGATTCAGATGATCGCGATAACCCTTGCCGTCACTGTCGTCGTCCGGATCCGGCACGTCGAACAGGCGATCGTACAGGCGCACTTCGGCGGCGACCGCGTGAGACGCGCTGATCCAGTGCAGCGTGCCCTTGACCTTGCGTGACGCGCCGGGCTCGCCGCTGCGCGAGTCGGGATCCAGAGTGCAACGGATTTCCCCGACGCGGTCGTTGGCGTCCTTGATCACTTCATCGCAGCGGACGATGCCGATGCCGCGCAGCCGCACTTCGCCGCCGGGGACCAGCCGGTGAAATCCCTTGGGCGGCACTTCCATGAAATCGTCGCGTTCGATCCAGAGCTCGCGCGACAACCGTACTTCGCGTGTGCCGAAATCCGGATTCTTCGGATGATTCGGGAAGGTCAACACTTCCTCGTGATCCACGGGCAGGTTGGTGATGATGAGCTTGAGCGGATCGATCACGACCATCCGGCGCGGCGCACGCGCATCCAGCTCCTCGCGTACGCAGCCTTCGAGGACACCGTATTCGATTACCGAATTCTGCTTGGTCACCCCGGCACGTTCCCAGAACGCTCGGATTGCGCCGGGCGGAAACCCGCGCCGGCGCGCACCGACCAGCGTCGGCATGCGCGGATCGTCCCAGCCGTCAACCAGACCGTCTGCGACCAGCGCCGCGAGCTTGCGCTTGCTCATGACGGTGTAGTCGAGATTGCCGCGCGCGAATTCGATCTGCTGCGGACGGCTGACCGCGACGCTCGTTGCGGCGTCGTGCGCAGCGGCGCTGAGTTCCGGATGGTTCGGCAGGTCGAGCTGATCGAGGAACCAGTTGTACAGCGGTCGATGGTCCTCGAATTCGAGCGTGCACAACGAATGGGTAATGCCTTCGAGTGCATCCGAGACGCAGTGCGCATAATCGTACATCGGGTAGATGGACCAGGCCGCGCCGACATTCTGGTGGGCGAGCTTGCGGATTCGGTAGATCGCCGGATCGCGCAGATTGATGTTGCCCGATCCCATGTCGATGCGTGCGCGCAGAGTCTTCGCGCCGTCGGCAAATTCGCCTGCTCGCATGCGCCGGAACAGATCGAGATTCTCCTCGACACTGCGTTGCCGGAAAGGGGAATCGCGGCCGGGCTCAGTCAGCGTGCCGCGGTACTCGCGCATCTGCTCGGCGCTCAGATCGTCGACGTAGGCCTTCCCCGCGACGATCAGCGCTTCGGCACAGCGGTACAGTACTTCGAAATAATCGGATGCGTGACGCAGCTCGGCCCAGTCGAAACCGAGCCAGCGCACGTCGGCCTTGATCGCCTCGACGTATTCGGGATCCTCCTTGCCCGGATTGGTATCGTCAAAGCGCAGATTGCAGCGTCCGCCGAATTCGGCGGCGAGACCGAAGTTGAGACAGATCGATTTGGCGTGGCCAAAGTGCAGATAACCGTTCGGCTCGGGCGGAAAACGCGTCACGACCCGCTCGTCGTGCCTGCCGGCCGCGCGGTCGGCGACAATGATGTGATGGATGAAATTGCTCGGGACGATCGGGATATTCATCGCTGAGGAACAGTCGGTCGCAGGTCGAGCGCGCAGTGTAACGGTGATTGCACGCTGTCACAGTCGCTGACTGCAGGCGTGAACCGCGAGGATCAGACGGATGCAGTCTTCGCAAGGTCGGTCTGGAATCCCGGCTTGGCGCTGGCCGAATGGCCGATGCGCAAGAACGGGCGCTCGATGAATGCGAATGACAGGTGCGCCAGCACGATCGTGCCGAGCAGCATCAGCGCAAGCAAGACCCAGAACTTTGCCGGTCCGTGCAGCGAATCGGGCAGTACACGCAACGCCACGTACATCACCGGCATGTTCCAAAGGTACACGCCGAAACTCACGCGGCCGAGATAGTGCAAAGGCCGCGTCTCGAACAGGCGGCCGAGCAGCGGCGCGGAAAACGCGCAGGCCAGCAGGATCGGCATCAGGCACAACGCGAACGCGCCATGCCAGACGAAAAGCAGCGGATTGAAATTCCAGTAATTGGCCGAGTTGACCACGATCGCCCAGCACAGTACCGAAATCCCCGCGACGCCGAGCGACTGGGCGACGACGCTCAACGCATTCGACGGCGTCCAGGCGTGCAACCGCATCGTTACAAACGCATAACCGGCCAATGCGCCGAGCGTGAACTGATCGAGGCGCCCGGGCATGGTTTCGATCGCGAGCCAGCGGAATCGGGAATCGGCGTAAGCCAGCGCTGGCCCCCAGCGGAAGATCTGCGTCACGACGATTGCACCGATCAGCAGCAACGGCCAGCCTCGCCGGGTGAGCAACCATGCAATGAACGGCAGCACCAGATAAAACGCGAATTCGACCGGCAGCGTCCAGTACGGACCGATCAGCACGCGCACCGGGTCGGATCCGAGATTCAGCCACAGAAAAAGGTGGGCGACGATCGCGCCGAAACCGATGCGCTCGCCGATGCCGAATCCCCAGGCCAGTGCGAGCAATATGGCCAGTTGTGCGTAATTGGCCGGCAGTATTCGCAGGCAGCGGCGCGCGAGGTAGCGACCGGTCGCAGGCCGCGTTCGTTCGCCCGCCTGCCACTGCGCATAGGGCAGCACCAGCAGAAATGCGGAAAGGCCGAAGAAGATATCCACGCCGGCCCAGCCGCAGGCGAGAAACCATTCGAGCCGCGCGATCGGCACGCTCGTGCCCGGCAGTTGCAGCAGCGGCGTATCGCCATAGCCCCAGGCGTGGTACAGCAGGACCCACAATGCGGCGAACCCGCGCAAGCCGGTCAGCGCGGGCAGTTCGGTAAGCCGGTGCGGCGAGGGCATTCGGGAGGTGCGGTCGAGCGTCGGAAAACGATGCCGCAGTGTAGCAAGGCAGTTGCAGGCGGAACGCGGAGAGTTGAATGTGAGTGGGGAGCAACGAATGGCAAGTGGCGAACAACGCGTTGCGCCCTGGGCGAGGAGTATTTGAACGGGGTTCGACGTGGTCCAGGAAATCGGATCGATAGCGCCTCCCATCCGCCTTGGCACCTTCCGGCAGCGTCGGGGAAGAAAAATCCGCGACTGCGTTTCGCGACCCTCGTTCGACATCTCGAACCGATCTCCGCCTTGGCGCTGCCCGGCCCTCGCTTCCGGCCTTGCTCCGGCGGCGGCATTCCGCTAGCGTGGTACCGGAGGTCCGCCATGCAAATCGTCTACCGAGCCGCAAACATCATCGATGCGCATCTGGTCAAGAACGCGCTTGCCCAGGAAGGCATTCCCGCGTACGTCAGTGGCGAGTACCTGACCGGCGGCGTAGGTCAGCTGCCGGCTTCGGATTTCGTCGCGGTCATGGTTGCGAAAGTCGATTTCGAGCGCGCGCAGACCGTTTCGCGCGAGATTGACGCGGCGCTGCGCGTGGCACCGCAAACGCAGGCTGCTCGCGAGTTCGACGGATCGGTCACACCTTCGCGCGCCTGATCGCATCCGCTCGACAATCGCCGCCGACTTTTCGATGCGGATGTAGTCGCCAATGGACCTTTTCGAGGCGATCGGCGACGCGTTGGTGCTGGCCTTCACGATGTTCTGGCAGATCTTCTGGGGCCTGAGCCTCGGCTTCGCGTTTTCCGCGATCATCGAGGTGCTCGTCGCCAAGGACACCATGTCCAGGTTGTTGCCGGATGGCGGTCCGCGCTCGATTGCGACCGCGGGTCTGCTTGGCGCGGCGACCTCGTCGTGTTCCTACGCGGCGGTGGCGATGGCGCGCTCGATCGTGCGCAAGGGCGGCAGTTTCACGGCGGCGATGGCGTTCCAGTTCGCCGCAACCAATCTGGTGCTCGAACTCGGCGTGCTTTTGTGGGTGCTGATGGCGTGGCAGTTCGCCGCAGCCGAATTCATCGGCGGTACGATCATGCTGATCCTGCTCGGCGCCGGCTATGCCTGGTTATTGCCGAAGAAGCTCGAACGCGCCGCGGTCGAACACGCGCAAGGCCACGCGTCGAGCTCGATGGAAGGCCACGCGGCGATGGCGATGGGCCGGCGCGCGGGAAACTGGCGCGACCGTCTGACCTCGCGCAAGGGCTGGGTAGCGATCAGCCACTACTACGTGATGAACTGGACGATGGTCTGGAAGGACATCCTGGCCGGCGTCCTGATTGCGGGTGCGCTCGGCGCGTGGGTACCGCACCAGTTCTGGCAGACGTTTTTCCTGCACGGGCACGATCCGTGGATGGTCGCGCTGTGGGGCGCATTGATCGGCCCATTGATCGCGCTCGCCGCGTTTACCTGTTCGGTCGGCAACGTGCCGCTGGCCGCGGTGCTGTGGAACGGCGGCATCAGCTTTGGCGGTGTGGTCGCCTTCATCTTCGGCGATCTGATCATCCCGCCGATTCTCAACATCTACCGCAAGTATTACGGGGGCAAGCCGGCCTTGTTCCTGTTTGCCAGTTTCTATCTGGTCATGGTGATCGCGGCGCTGTGCATCGAAGGCTTGTTCGCACTGGTCGGCTGGGTCCCGGCACAGCGCGATGCAACGATTGCGATGGCACGGATCTCGCTCAATTACACGGCGGTGTTGAACCTCGTGTTCGCAGCGGTCGCGACAATCCTGGTTGTCGTGTTCCTGCGCAGCGGAGGCCCCCGGATGATGCGCATGATGGCATCGGGCGAGCATGGCCATGGTGACAACGACCACGATTGTCATGGACATCGGCATGGGCGGTGAACGCGCTCCAGCGACGTCAACACCTCGTCAGACGACAGTACCGATCCTCGACAGCACGATTACCTGTCCCGAATGCGGTGCAGCCACCCGCGCGCGCATGCCGACCGACGCCTGCCTGTTCTTCTGGGATTGCCCATCCTGCGGCGCAGCGCTCAGACCCAGGGCCGGCGACTGCTGCGTGTTTTGCTCGTACGCCGATGTGCCGTGCCCACCGGTACGGATCGATTGCGACTGCTGCGACTGATCGCCCCCGTTACGCAAGCGCATGGCCTTTCGAAGCATGGTCGACTCGGTGATTTTCCAGCGCGGTAATTGTGTAACGCCGCGGGTGCGACCTAGCATCGTTGATTGTTCGATCCGCAAGTTGCACATGCACGGCCACAGTCACACCGGCAACCACCAGGAACATCGTCACGGCGTCGCGCGTGATGCCGATCGTCGCTATCTGGCCATCGCACTGACGCTTCTGCTTGTTTTCATGGGCATCGAGGTGATTGTCGGCATCCTGGCCTCCTCGTTGGCGTTGATTTCCGACGCGGGACACATGCTGACCGACGCGGCCTCGATTGCATTGGCGCTGTTCGCGATACGCATGGCCATGCGTCCCGCGCAGGGTCACTACACATTCGGCTTCAAGCGCGTCGAAATACTCAGCGCTCAGATCAACGGCATCACCTTGTTGTTGCTCGCCGCAGGGTTCATTTTCGAAGCGATACGGCGCTTGCTGGTACCGCCGCACGTGCAGGGCGCGTTGGTGACGATTGTCGCGGTGGCGGGCATCGGCCTCAATCTGGTTGCGGTATGGATCATGGGCAAGGCCAACCGGCAGAGCCTCAATATCGAAGGCAGCTTTCAGCACATTCTCACGGATCTGTATGCGTTCATCGCCACCGCTGTTGCGGGCGCGATCATCTGGGCGACCGGGTGGAATCGTCTCGATGCAATCGCGGCCCTGACAGTCGCCGCGCTGATGCTGAAGACGGGCTATGCGCTGGTGCGCGATTCCGGGCGGGTGTTTCTCGAGGCGTCGCCCAGACGCCTTGATCCCATGGTCGTCGGCGAGGCCATTTGTGCCACGACCGGCGTGACCGGACTCAGCGATCTACACATCTGGGAAGTTACGTCGGGCTTTCCCGCGCTCGCGGCACACGTGTTCGTGCGCGTCGAAGACGATTGCCACGACAAGCGGCGCGAGCTTGAGGCGATGCTGCATGATCGCTATGACATTCGGCACACTACCTTGCAGATGGATCACGCATCCGACCGGGGGATCACGGCAAGTTGCCGACTCGATACCTGAGCACCGCGCGACTGTGTGCCAGGCAATCGCGCGTCCGAACCCGATCGGATCAACCGCAGTGGCGAAGTCGTGGTCGGGTCCATTGACCGGCTCGACCCGTCCTGCCCGATCGGTCAGCCGGGGGGCAACACACTATACTTGCGCATCCAAATGGCGCTTTCAGACCATCGCGCTGCGCAATGCGCGGCGCCATGAAATTCAATGCATGAGCTCTCTCAAATCTGGATGCACATGGCCGACTGGGTGGCCGCGCACGCCGTCGTCCCGATGCTCACGCGATTGCACCTGACCGGCGTATCCGGCGATCCCCACGATATTGCCGAGGCCTGGATGATCGCGATCATCCAGGTCGGCATCATCGCGCTGATTTTCCGGCCACTGGAAAGCCTGATGCCGGCGCAGCGCTGGTCCGATCGCCGCCTGACCCGCGTCGACCGGCGCTATACCTTGATCATGCTCATGGGCTTGAACCCGTTGTTCGCCTACCTGGTGCTGATGCCGTTGAGCCACTGGCTCGGTGTGGCCGGTGGCTCCGGCGCGAACCCTGAAGATTCGCTGTTCAGCCTGACCCACTGGCTGCCCGCGCTGCGCCAGCATCCGTTCGTCCTGTTCGCGACGTACTACGTGGTTTTCGATTTCACGTATTACTGGATGCATCGCACGCAGCATGCAATTCCGTGGTGGTGGGCGCTGCACAGCATGCATCACAGTCAACGCCAGATGAGTTGCTGGACCAACGACCGCGGGAGTTATCTGGATGGATTCCTGCAGTCGATGGTGCTGGCCACCGTGGGTATCGTCATGGGCGTGGCGCCGGATCAGTTCGCCCTGCTGAACCTGATCAGCGAACTGGTCCAGAATTTCTCGCATGCCAATGTGCGCATCGGTTTCGGTCGGCGGCTGGAACGACTGCTGGTCGATCCGAAATTCCATCGTCTGCACCACATGCGCGTCGACGTCGCGCGACCGGGCCTGCACAACTGCAACTACGGGCAAGTCCTGTCGGTGTGGGATGTCTTGTTCGGGACGGCGCTGTACGGCGAAGCCGCGCGGCCGACCGGAGTCGGGGATCCCTCAGTGGACGCGGACAACGATTACGGTGTCGTGATGATGCAATGGCGCACCTTGCTTCGTTTCTGGGGCGCGGTTCGGCGCCCCGCCGGATGGAAACTCGGCGAGGTGACCTTCGGCGCCGACTACGCGCCGATCCCGGTGAATCACGCAACCGCGTTCATGATGGAACGTCAGGCCACCGGCGGCCATGTGAATGCGGCAGTACCTCCGTGATTGCCTACGGCGCGAAAATCAGGTCGCGGAAACGTGGGTTATCAACGACCATCCGCGCCGAGGTGCGTTTCCCACGCAACCGTCCGGCGGCCTTGGGTCAGTGCGAAGGCGGAGCTGTTTTCGCGGCATCCTGGATCGGCGCCGTTTCTTCCGCGTTCGGCATCTGTGTGCCGGGATCGGCGTTCTGGTCGGTGCGCGGGGTTTCTGCACCGCTACCGGTACTCGCAGTCATCTGCCGATATTCCGTCTCGCTCATGTTCGGCAGCTTGCGCACGAACGCAACCATGCTCCAGATCTTCTGATCGTCATGGGTGACGCCCCAGGCCGGCATCGCGGTCATCTTGATGCCGTGCTTGATGATCCAGAATGCCTCGGCCGGATTGTCGATGCCGATCTTCGCGAGTGGCGGCGGTTTCGGGTAAAGGCCCTGACGCATTTCGCTGTCGCTCTTGCCGGGCGCCAGATGGCAGCCGGTGCACATTTCCGCATAGTGTCCGGCTCCCTCGGCGATCAGTTGCGGATCATCGAGATTCGGCACAGTGACACCGCCGTCGCGCTGCGCGATGGAATGATCGCGTAGCGCATTGATGATTTGTACGGTGACTGGCCAGTGCGGCACATCGGCGCCGATGTTGTAGACACCGGACCAGATGAAGATCGCGCCGCCGACGATGATGATTGCAATCCACAGGATGAGTGCTGCCATGAAGCGCATGATTTTCTCCCGGTGTTTTTTCGATCGTCCTTGATTTGCGTGAATCAAGAAGCGGCCATCCTTGGCGACACTTTTCAATGGACGCTAGAACCAGACGCGCGCGCCGGCGACGACTTGCGGAACGTAGACCGGTTCGCTCGCGGCGCGCGCGAAATCCGCGGTTTTCCCGAACTTTCGTACCAAGTCTACGCCGATATACGGGGCGAACTGGCGAGAGACCTCGTAACGCAGGCGCAGGCCCAGTTCGGCATTGGACAATCCGGCGCCGACGCCGCGGCCCGCATCGTCGCGGCCGTACAGGTTGACTTCGAAGTCGGGCGTCAGAATCAACCGCTGGCTGAACCGGATGTCGTATTCGGCCTCGAACCGCGCCGCGCTGCGGCCTGACTCGCCGATATAGGCGGTCGCCTCGATATCGAACCAGTACGGCGCCAGACCCTGCACGCCGAATGCCAGCCAGGTGCGATCAGGACCGGCTCCGAAGTCGTGGCGTACGCCGAGCTGTGTGTCCCAGCAGGCCGCGACCGGATGGTCCCACAGCGCTTCGATGCGAAGGTCGTGCAGATGTCCGCCGTTGCGTTCACCATCGGCTTTCAACCAGAACCGGTTGCTATCGTTGCCAAACCAGGCTTGCCCATCCAG
>JBAVZT010000373.1:0-2307 GCA_049588955.1 Rhodanobacteraceae bacterium
GGTCAGCGTGCGGCTCGTGCTCCAGACCAGCTCGAGCGCGCGCCGGCTGTAGCGGAACACGCCGAGGAAACTGCGGGGGAGGTCGGCCTGCTCGATTGCTGGAGGCGGAGGTGGCATGCGACTACACGACGAGGCCGAGACGGATCCCGGCCCGGGCCGACGACCGCCAACCAACGGGTGAAGGCGACCTCAGGCGGATTGCGCAGTGCCGTGCAGCGTTTGCATCGAGGCGCGTCCGATCACGTGATCCGGTCCAAGCAAACGTTCGATGCGCGAAAAAACGTCCCATCGCGAGAACGGCTTCTTCATGAAGTCGTCGGCGTCGAAATGTCCGGCATGGAATTGCCTCGTCACGCGCTCGCTGCCACTCATCAGGATGATCGGAATGTTGCGTGTCAACGCATCTGCGCGCAACAACTCCAGCGCCGCGAATCCATTCATGCCCGGCAACACGATATCCAGAAAAATCAGATGCGGACGCACACGTCGTGCGAGCGCGACGCCGTCTTCCGCGGCAACGACGGGGTAGGTCGCGTAGTGGTTTTGCAGCAACATGCGTTGCAGCACCGTGGTGACGGTTGCCGAATCCTCGACCAGCAGAATTCGTGTTCCGTCACGCGCACCGACTCGCTTGCTGCGTCGGCGATCGGAGGAAACATCGGCGATGGTCCCGAAACATCGCTGCAGCACGGTTGCGGTATTCATCGGCTGGTTCCTCGCACTATTCAATGCCTAGTTTGAACCCGACCGCGTGCCGGCGCAATTAGTTTTTGTCGTGGCAAAGCGGGCAGGGCAGCAGGCTGCGAGAAGCAGCCTTTTTGCATCCTACCGAGCTGCGTCAGGCTCGGCACGAACCGATGCGTGTGCAGCGTCGCGATAGCGCGCGAACCAGGCGAGGATGGCAGACGCCTTCGCCGCCGCCTGCGAGGGCCGCGCGGCGAGTCCGCCGTGGTTGGCGCCGGGCACCTTGATAAGCGCTGTCGGAATGCTGCGCAGTTGCAGTGCGGAATAATATTGCTCGGCTTCGCTGTCGGGCGTGCGGTAATCCTTCGATCCGACGATCACCAGCGTCGGCGTCTTGACATTGCCGACCAGCGACAGCGGCGAGCGCGCCCAATAGGCTTTCGGATCCTGCCACGGATACTTGCCGAACCAGTAGCGCGAGAAGAACGGCGTGTAATCGGACGTGAGCACGAAGCTGGCCCAGTCGATCACGGGCTTCTGCGTCGCCGCCGCGCGAAAACGGTCGGTCTTGCCGACGATCCACGCAGTCAGCACGCCGCCGCCGGATCCTCCGGTGACGAACAACTGATGCGGATCGACGAACCCCTTTGCGATCGCCGCGTCGACGGCGCTCATCAGGTCGTCGTAGTCGTGGCCCGGGTAAGCCTTGTCGATGGTGTTCGCGAATTCCTCGCCGTAGCCGGTCGAACCGCGCGGATTGGCATACAGCACCACATAGCCGGCAGCGGCGTACAGTTGATCGTCGCTCGAAAAACTCGGCCCATAGGCGGCGAACGGGCCGCCGTGGATTTCCAGGATCAGCGGGTATTTGAGTGCACTGTCGAAATCGGGTGGCGTCACCAGCCAGGCGTCGATCGGCAGGTGCTCGAAACCACCGACCTCGAGCTTCTCCACCTTGCCGAGCGTCTTGGGGCCGAGCAGATCTTCGTTGAGGTGCGTCAGCCGGCGCGTCCTGCCGCCACGCACCACGCGCACGTCCGACGGTCGCGCGGTGGTGCCGCTGGTGATCGCGACCGTGCCGTCGCGCGCGACGCTGAATTCGCCTCCGCTGTAGGGCCGGTCGAGTTCGGCGCCGGTCAGGTTCTCGGCGACGGTTTTGATCGAGCCATCGAGTCCGACGCGCGCGACGCGCACGCTGCCGTGCTCGTCGTAGTCGACGTAGATGGAGCGCCCGTCCGCGGCCCACACCGGGTCGCCGACGCTGCGGTCGAGTTTGCCGGTGAGTACATGCGAATGGCTGCCGTCGCGATTCATCACCGACAGTCGACGGTTCTGATAGCCGAGGTACCTGTCTTCGAAACCGACATAGGCGATCTGCTTGCCGTCGGGCGACACCGCGGGCGAATTGTCCGGACCCTTGCGCTGCGTCAGCGTGCGCACGCTGCGGTCGGCGAGCGAGACTTCATGCACCTCGGTATCGACCGGGTTGCGCTGCCAGTCCGGCGACAGGTTCGCGCTGAACAGCAGCGAGCGCCCGTCCGGCGACCACGACAGCCGTCCGCCGGCGTTGCGTGCGCCGAACGTCAGTTGGGTCGGCGCGCCGCCGTCGGCGGAAACCCAGAA